>CABYSN010000027.1 GCA_902521645.1 Planctomycetota bacterium | reverse complement strand
CAATGCGAGAACGAGAATCGCGATCAAAGCCAGGGAGATCATCGGAACGAGCAACATCGAAGAGAGGCCCTGGATCAGACCGCGCAATTTCCCCGAGAGGTATGGACCGGGCTGAATGGGCGTGGTGAGTATCAGGTCCAGGGTCCCATCCTCCCGTTCCCGACTGACCGCGGTGGCGCTCAGATTGAGTGCGGTGAGCAGGATGATGACGGTCTCGACCGTGAGAATCGCGAGCAGAAGAAGGCGGAACAAAGGCACGTCTATCGCGCCGTTCAGGAACAAGCCCACTGTCAAAAACAGGCCCAGGGACCCGAAGCCTATGAAAAGGAATCGACCAAGCCTCGGGCCGGGTGCGCGTGAACGGCAGTCACGCTCCCACCAGGCGATGGGATTGTCACCGACGATTCGCGGGGCACGAATCCCTCCTGATGATGTGATGAAATCCGGGAGCAGGCGGTTGATGAAAGACTTCTGGCTGGAACGCGAACCGATGAGGCGGACTCGCAGCGTCGAGAAGAGCATGAGACAGAATGTGATCACGAGACACAGTGAATAGAAGATTCCGACCGGATGAAGGAGCCAGAAGGACATGAAGGGACCGGTTCCGACGGGGGCATTGGCGCTGTAACTCTTGGACAGAAGAATCGCCTCGAGAGCCAGGAAGGGATTCAACGGGGTCATGAACGTCGTACCCTCCGCGAGGGACCCGACGGCGATCGGTGTTCGAAGCTGACTGTCGATCAACCACGTCACCGCCAGATAGAAGACGACCGCGACGTAGAAGAGAAAGATGGCGCGACGACCCGCCGTCCGGGCCACACTGAGCGTGATGGCGATCGCGCCGACGATCAAGGCGCTTGCGGCCGAGATCCCCACCGCCGTGAAGATCGAGGTTCCCGGAACACCTCCGAAGAACTGCGTGACCAGGAAGATCGGAAGCGTGGAGAGGAGCAGCGAGAAGATGAAGAACAATCTGCCGAGCAGGTTGCCGATCACGATTTGAAATGCATTCAGAGGGGAGGTCAGCAGGATGTCCCAGGTCTGGACGTTGGCTTCCTTGGTGATCGCCCCCGACATGAAGACCGGAGTCAGCAGGCAGATGAGAAAGACCTGCCCGAAACTGATCACGGTGAAGGCCTGCGCACCACGCTGGGCCATCGCGCGAAGCGTGCCGCTGTCCCCCAGAAGTGCGATCAGAAAGATCGTCATCAGAATCACGAGGTAAGCCGTCCTGATCGCAAGATGACTCTCGCGCCGGGAACCGGTGACCGCAAGTCGGGTGCAGATCGGATTCGTGGGACCGAATCGAAACAACTGTTGGAGGATGTGCGGCAAGGGATCACCCCGCATGAGCTGTGAAGAGGGATAGACCCCTTCGGATGGTTGACAGCCCGAAGGGGCGCTGCATAGGCTCTGAGCATACGGCTTTCCTCCACCAAAGGGGTGGGAGAAGGCATTCACGGAATTCTCCCGGTGGATTGCCGGAGTGGAACCCGATCATTCGGCAGGCCATACATCAAGATGGTCATGTCGACAGCTGAGCCACCGAGGCTCCTGGAACTTTCATAGGAAGTCTCCTGAAAAGCTGCCTAGATTGCATTGAATCATCTGTTTAAAAGCGCTCGCCCCTAGGACCCATCAAGAGGAACCCCGAAACCAGACGAAGCCCCCATGATCGGCCAACCGCCCGAAGGCATCGGCTGTCTATCGTCAGGATGAACAGAGCCCGATCCGAATGATGGATCGATGAGATGATTCAACCACTCCCAAGATCAACATCCGGTCATCAATCGGAACGATGTCGCAACGTCGTTTCCTCAAGAACTGGAACGATCAATGCTTCTTCAGCTTCTGACGAGATCATCCACGACGGTGGCTTCCCCCCTCGACATCGCAGGTCCATGGGACGTGATTCTCATCGTGGTGGGGCTCGTCTTCGGTGCTCTTGCCGGTGCCACCATCCACGTCCTGATCACCAGAAGGAACCTCACCAGCGCCCGCATGGAAGCCGAGAAGATCCTGGATGAGGCGCGGAAAGAGGCCGAAGCCAACACCAGCAGGTTGGAACTGGATGCGGAAAAGAAGAACACCGCACTGCGACGCACCTTGGATGAAGAGACCAGGGAAGCGATGGCGGAAATCAAACGAAACCAGGATCGAGTCTCCAAGAGAGAGGACGTGATCGACAAGCGATTCGCGGATCTCGATCGCCGCGAGTCCAAGATCGAAGCCATGGAAAAGAACCTTGAAACGAACCTGATTCGAACCCGTGATCTTGAAGACGAGCTGTTGCAGACCCGACAGGACCTCAAGGACAAACTTGCCGCACTTTCCGAGATGTCCAGAGAAGATGCCGTGAAGGCCTACATGGAGGAGATCCGAGAGGATTCGGTTCATGAAGCCAATCATCTTTCCCGTCAGATCCTCGAGGATGCTGAGCACAATGCGCAATCGGAGGCGAGAGAGATCACTCTGATGGCGATCCAGCGGTTTGCCGCGGAAACCGTTTCGGAATCGACATCACGTACCGTCAAGATTCCCTCCGATGACCTCAAGGGCAGGATCATCGGGCGTGAAGGAAGAAACATCCGCGCGATCGAAAAGGCCACCGGGGCGGACTTACTCGTGGATGACACGCCGGGCATCATCAGCGTGTCATGCTTCGATCCCATCAGGAGGGCGATTGCCGCGGAAGGATTGCAGAAGCTGGTCAAGGATGGAAAGATCCATCCCTCGCGGATTGAAGAGGTGGTGTCTCAATCGAAACGTGATGTCGAGCAGCGGATCCGCAAGGCAGGCAAGAATGCGATCGTCGAGGCCAACATAAGAGGGCTTCACGGAAAGATCGTCGAAGCGATGGGCAAGCTGCATTTCAGAATGAGTTACGGACAGAACGTGCTCCAACACTCCATCGAAGTGGCATTCATCGCTCAGATCATGGCCGACCAGCTCGGACTTGATGGCAACATCGCCCGTCGGGCTGGTTTTCTCCATGACATCGGCAAGGCCATGGACCACGACATCGAGGGCGGCCATCCCGCGATCGGGATGGAATTCGCCAGAAGATTCGGTGAGACCTCGGAGGAAGTGCTCAACGCGATCGGCGGACATCACAATGACATCCCATCGACGACGCCCTACACCCCCATCGTCATGGCGGCAGACGCCGTTTCAGGTGCGCGGCCGGGCGCAAGAAGGGAGTCAATGGAACTCTACGTCAAAAGACTCGGACAGTTGGAAGACATCGCAAAGTCCCACGCCCCGGTGAAGGAGGCCTACGCCGTGCAAGCCGGCCGAGAAGTCCGGGTGATCGTCGATGCTGCCTCTGCGGATGACGACGCGACATTTGCGATCGCGAAGGACATTGCGAAAAGGATCGAAGAGGAAATGACTTTCCCAGGTGAGATCAAGGTTACGGTATTGCGAGAGACTCGAGCCGAAGCGTCGGCACGCTGAACGAAAACCCGACCCCGGGGAGTGGGAGACGAATCATGGGCAACAGCAATCAAAACACGACGAGCATCGAGGATGCACACAGCAAGAAGATCGCCGCAGGATGGACGGCGGTCGGCCTTTCGTTGCTGGGCCTTGGATGGATCGGTACTCACAAGTTCATGCTGGGCTATCAATCCACGGGATTGATCACGCTTCTGCTCAGCCTGCTCTGCATTCCAATGGTGATCTTCAACATCCTCTCGCTCATCGAGGGAATCATATATCTCACCAGAAGCGACGAGGATTTCTATCAACGCTACATCCTGAACGAGAAGAACTGGCTCTGAAGCGAAAAACAGGGACCCGGCACTCGATGAAACTCGAAGAGAGAATCGGGAGACATCAGCTTTCGCGGGACATGATGCGGAAAAATGACGAAGGATCCTCGGTGGAACTGGGGAATTGAAGCATGAAGTCAAGTCTGACTCCGCACCGAGGAAGCGCAGGGAGATGAGCCACCCGGGATTTGAACCCCCCGCTCAACCAGAAAGCAACACACCGGTACACAAGCCGTCACGCACGAACAACACGATGGAGTCGACCACATGCCTATTGCGATCACCAACAAACTGCTTTCATGTCTCACGATCATCTCGATGACGAGCCTCTCTCTCGCAGACACGGAAATCTCTGAGGAGAGGATCAGGGAGGATGGGCTGTCACTGACCGTCTACTCCTCCGCCGATCCCGCGGGATTCAACCCGCAGAGATTCATTGCGCAGCAACGAGCGGGCACCAACCCGAATGTCGCATGGTCGGTGCCGGGATTCGGCCTGGTCCGTGAGACCAGAACGGTGACGCTTGAAAAGGGGATGGGAGATCTTCGATTCACGGATGTCGCCGCATTCATCGACCCCACCACGGTGGGATTCCGAGATCTCGATGGCAGAGGAACCAAGGTGCTCGAGCAGAATTTCGAATTCGACCTGGTCAGCGCCGACAAGCTGCTTGAAAAATATCTGGATCGGAAGGTCAGCGTCGCTTTCGGGGAGAAGATGCACGTGGGGACGCTGCTCTCAAGCTCGCAGGGCAGCGTGGTGCTCTCCCGAGAAGGCGGCGGCATCGAGATACTTCCGATGGAGGGTGCGGTGATTTCAACCAGGGAGAATCTCCCCCAGGGCCTGATCACGAAGCCGACGCTGGTCTGGAAGGTCCTCTCGCCCACCGGCGGGGATCACAGGGTGGAGACCACCTACGAGACCGCCGGACTGACCTGGCGTTCGGACTACAACCTGATTCTCAATGAGGATTCCTCCAGAGCCGACCTCACTGCATGGGTCAGTCTGATGAATCTTTCCGGCATGGCGTATGAGAACGCCTCCTTGAAACTCGTTGCAGGAGACGTCCAGCGCATCCAGCAGATGCGACCCAAGTCGATGGCCTTCGCACGAGGTGGCGGCGCAGGGATGATGGAGGACTCCGGTTTCGAAGAGGAATCATTCTTCGAATATCACCTCTACACCCTGCCGAGAAGGACGGATGTGAAATCCAACGGAACCCAGCAGCTGACACTCTTCCCGAGGGTGAACGGCTTCCCGATCAAGAAGGAACTGATTTACAGTCCGAGCAGGTTCTACGGATGGGGCGCGAATCCCAACACCAACGAAGGCTTCAGCAACAGCGGGAGCGATGATGTCAAGGTGTTCGTCACGTTCCTCAATGACCGTGAAGTCGGACTCGGCATGCCCCTCCCGGCCGGGAAGGTTCGAACCTACATGGAGAACCCGAACGATGGTGCCCTGGAATTCATCGGCGAGGATCTGATCGATCACACACCGCGCAATGAACGAATCCGTCTGACGCTTGGAAACTCCTTCGATGTGGTCGGACAGAGAATCCGAACCGACTTCAAGTCGGACAAATCGAAGAAGTCGATGAGCGAAAGCTTCACGATCGAGGTTCGGAACCAGAAGAAAGTCGCACAGGAGGTCATCGTCAGAGAGGTGATGGGACGATGGAAGGAATGGAAGATCGTCGACATGAATCTCAAGGGAACGAAACGTGACAGCCAGACGATGGAATGGATCCTCGACATTCCTGCTGAGGAAAGCAGGACGATCACATACACCGTGCGTTACAACTGGTAGACATGCAGACGATCAGTGAAATCCGAGAGATCCTGAACGAACGAGGCATCCACCCGAAGCACCGTCTGGGTCAGAACTTCCTTCATGACCAGAATCAGCTGAGACGTCTTGTCGACGCATCAGGGGTGGGAACGGGAGACCTGGTCCTTGAGATCGGACCCGGAACGGGAACGCTCACTGAAGCGCTGCTGGACAGAGGTTGCGAAGTGGTCGCCTCGGAACTCGACGGAGACATGGCGGACATCATCGAAAGCCGTCTTGGTGGACGTCTGACCTTGATCCGGGGTGACTGCCTTGATGGATCAAGAGCGCTGTCACCAGACGTCCTGGCCGCACTTGGCAATCGCCCCTTTCGCCTGGTGGCGAATCTTCCCTATGGTGCGGCAAGCCCGATCATGTCACTGCTTGCTGCAAGCCACTCATGCCTCGGACAGTTCGTCACGATTCAGAAGGAAGTCGGCGATCGACTGCTCGCCCGATCCGGCACGAGACAATACGGGCCTCTGACGGTCTTCGTCAGGGCCTTCTGCGAAGTCCGCTCGATCGGGACGCTCAGTCCCAACTGCTTCTGGCCCGCGCCGAAGATCGAGAGCATGATGCTCGAGATCGTGCCACGAGAAGGCCACGTGGACATCGATGAAACCGATCTAGGAAAGACGATTCACCTGATCTTTTCCAAACGCAGGAAGCAACTGGGGACCATTCTCGGCAGAGCCGAACCCCTGCCCGATGGCATCGATCCGGAGAGAAGACCGGATTCACTCGAGATCGAGGAAGTCCTTCTTCTCGCGAAACACCTCGGAGATTCCGGACGCTTCGGAAGCGGACGAACCTGAGAATTCGAATGCACCAAGGGATGCAGGTCGATTCAGTCCCTGACGCGACGGTAGGTCATGCGAAGACGATTGCCCGGCTCGATGAATTCGAGCAGGCTCATGTATTCACGCATCAGAAGGAGACCGCGCCCGGAGGGCACTTCGAGATTCGCTTCATCGGTGGGATCGGGAACGGATGAGATGTCGAAACCGGGACCCTCGTCCCCCACTTCGAACGAAGCGCATTCCGAGTCGATTCGACAGGTGAAGGTCACGATCTTGCTGTCATCCCGGCGATTGCCGTGACGGTAGGCGTTCACAAGCGCTTCCTCAACGGCCAGTCGGACGGCGAAGACACCCTCTCGTGGATAGTCTCTTTCATGAAGGGCTTTCGCGATCTCCGACTGAAGCCGTTCGATATCCAGATCACGGTACGGCAGACTCGTATTCTTCTCGAATGAGTCATGTTGATCTGATTGTGTCAGTGCCATCTGACCGCCTCGCATGGGACATTGAAGGCCTCCGGAAGAATGGAGGCCGGGCATTCGCGCTGGAGTGATTTCAGCTAAAGCTCTTCATCGCTTCATCCGAGGTCTCGAAGATCGGAAAGATCTTGTCGAGCTTCGTGATCGCGAAGACTTCACGAATCTGAGCGTCAATCTCGCTGAGACAGAGCGTCCCATCCTTGCCCTTGACTCGATTGTTGACCGTGATCAACGCGCCGAGCGCTGCGGAGGAGAGATGTTCGACGTTTCCAAATCGAATCATCACCTTGGGCGTGGTCTCTTCATCGACGACCGAACACATTTCATCCGCGATCTGCTGGATGTTGGATTCATCGAGGATCTTGCTTTCGATGAATTCGATCTGCGTGACCTCGCCGACGCGAGAGATTCTGAGCTGGGACGCCGTGGAAGACATGAGTTGATTCCGTTCGGTGAAAGGCTTGGATTCGGAAGAGTCCCGAGAAGAGCGACATCCGCTGCTTCGGCTCTGAAAGCGTAGAGTCGCACCTTGGTGGATGCAACCGGCCCCCCGCCACATGGTGACGAGGGGCCGTGATGGCTCGAAATATCTCGATGGATCAGAAGCCGCTGTAGCCGCTTCCGGTACCGAGCTGCTCGGAGAGTCCGGGGAAGAGTTCATCCTCGTTTTCACGCTGGATGATGATCTCGGGCCGGATCAGGAGAAGCATGGTCATCTCTTCCTTGCTGGTCAGTCGGTTGGTGAAGAAGCGGTTCACGACCGGGATCTTGGAAAGAACCGGCACACCAGCTTCGATTTCGACTTCAGTCACGGTCCTCTGGCCGCCGAGCAGGATCGTGCCCTTGTCGGGAACCGAGACGGTGGTTCGAATCTGAGTACCCTGCAGTCGGGGAAGCTGGATCACACCGAAGAAGTTCGCAGCTCGACCACCACCAAGACCACCACCACCGGCAGCACCGGTGACGGGAACGTCCTCGAATTCCACGTTCTGGTTGAGATTGAAGCTGACGGTCATCGTGACGTAGCGGCGATCGGCACTGATCACGCCTTCAATGTCCAGGACGAATCCAGCGTAGACGACGTTGGTGATCGGGTCGAAGGCACCGGAAGCGTCACCCGTGACGGGGACGAGGTCGGAGATGTAGGTGATGCCTTCCGCGACCGAGATCCATGATCTCTGACCGTTGAACAAGGTCAGGCGAGGTGCGGTGAGCACCGAGTTGCGCTGATCGGCCTGGGTGGCTTCGATCAACAGGTCGACCTGAATGTCATCGACGAAGCTGAGTCCGACCGCAAGTGCCGGGTTCACCAGAGCAGCCTGAGCAACCGAGCTGCTGAGCGCGCCACCAAGCGTCTGAATCAGACCGAGCGAGTCCTGACTGACTGCGATGGGATCCCAGCCACCCTGGTTGCCGACCGCAGGGAAGACGCCTGCACCGTAATCGGGAAGCACGACAGGGCCGGCTGCGATGGTGTCTGGGATGAGTGGACGAGTTCCGGGAGGTGGCCCGCCATCGCCGTTGTAGGTCTCCTGAGAGACCCAGTAGAAGGGGTTGGTCGGGATGGCTCGTCCAGCACCGTTGCCGGCGGCAGGATCGTTGAAGAAGTCACCAACCGAGAAGAAGGGGTCCGTCGCCTGGGCGGCACTGAGCATCTGGTCGTTGGTGTTGAAATACAGATCGAGGTCGAGGCCGATCTCTTCGAACCAGTCCATGGAAACGTTCAGAAGACGAGCTTCGACGTTGATCTGAAGCGCACGGATCGTACGGAGTTGATTGAGGAGGCCTTCGATCGCTCGATGGTTTCGTGGGGTGTTGGTGATGATCAGGTTGCCGTTGAGCTCCTGGATCTTGCCGCCCTTGCCACTGGTGTCGTACCAGCCCTGCTCGGGGTCCACCACATCCTGGATGATGGTGACGATCTCATCGACCAGCTGATCGCGGGAGCGGCGCTGGGGATCATCACGATCCGAGGAACCGCCACCGAAGACTTCGGCTCGGTCTGCTTCGGTCTGAACCGCACCGAAACTGCCCCCGTTCGCCCCGGGACCACCGGTGATGGCGTTGCCGATGTCGAAATCAGGGGCATTGTCGAAGTAGGGCACTTCGAGCAGAAGGTCTCGAATGTCGTAGACCAGAGTCACCATGCGCTGGCGAAGAGCGTCTTCCGTGGTGATGACGACCATGCCGTCTTCAACACCGAACTGAGGGCGATCCAATCGATCACCAAGCTGCTCGAGAACGCGACGAAGCGCCACATCAGCCTGGATCCGTCCGAGCTCGAGCGTGATCTCGTCCTCCGGGCGGATGCCGATGGTCTCGAGAGCCTTCCAATCGGCGTAGATCTCGACGTCGGTGACGGTCTTCATGTAGTTGACGACCTGCTCCAGCGTGTTTCGTTTGAAGTTCACCGAGACCGGTGCTTCAAGGGCGCTGTGCACCATGAGATTGGCGGGTGATTCGATGTAGCCACCGGCACCCATTCGCTGCTTGCTGAGCTGCTCCCAATCTTCAGGATAGGACACGATCGCATTCGTCGATTTGGGACCGGGACCGGTCAGATTGCGTCGGGGAGGAATCATCGCCTGATTGGCGGAGAGCGAAGCCTCACCTGCGGCATAGTTCTTCTGACGATTGAGTTCCGTGATCTCCATGTACATCATGCTGGTTCGGATGACGTCCTGAAGCGCGAGCGCGGCAGGATTGAGAGGATCCATGAAGAGGATCTGCTCGAGCACCTGCAGGGCTTCTTCGTACTTGAGCTCCATCTGGAGTTCACGAACTCGAATGATGTTCTCGCGGATCTGACGCTGGCGATCGGCGGCTTCGATGCGTTGCTGTTCGTTGGCGGCCGAGCGTGCCTGTTCTCGTTCCATGCTCTGCTGAACGAGCTGGGCATTGATCTTGACGTCACTGATGCGGACCAGGAGGGCTTCGGCTGCACGGATCATGGAGTTGTAGGCAGGCGAAGGGAGGATCGAACGGCTGCGCTCGAGTCGGACCTTCGCGGTCAGCGCGGTGCGCTGTGCGCTGTCGTAGCTGCCGGCTTCAAGGAGCTGATTCGCGCGCGCCATTTCGGCGTTGTACTCGACGATCGCACGCTGGCGCTGCACGGCGAGATCGGACTGCACGCCTTCGATGGTCGATGCCTGGTCGAGCGCGGCTTGTGCCTGGGCGAGGCCTTTCTTGGCTTCGGCATCATCAGGTGCCACTGCCAGAACGCGCTTCCAATCAGCGACGGCCTGTTCCCACTGCGAAGACTTCATGGCCTTTCGAGCCTCGAGGCGGACGTTGTCGACCGTGGAGACGACCTCATCGGAGGCGGCTTCGGGAGCGGCTTCGGGAGCCGCTTCGGGAGCGGTGTCCGGAGGCGTGTCAGAACCGTCCTGTGCGTGCGCCGTTCCAAGACCGAGTCCGATGGTCGAGGCGATGAGTGTGATTCGGCAGAAGGTGCCAAGCATCGTGCTCGACGTCGTGCGGAGAATGGGGTGACGCTCTTCGGAAATCATTCAATGCTCCAGTTGCACACGTTGATCACCAATTGGGTGAACCATACGTCGCATCTTGCAGTTCTTTGTCTGGTCGAAAGTCTGAAGACAGAGCCATGAGCGACAGAAGTACCGATCATGACCAGATCTTCGAACGCGAAGATTAGCGGATTCTGGCTCGGAGGGGCAACTTTGGGGGAGGAATCTTCATCACTGTGGAAGCAATTTGGACCGCTGGTCGGCTCTGCTCCTCGGGATAACGAGGACAAAGTCACCGAAAGACGGCTGGCCCGGAACGAACTTCCTGGAATTTCGCGAATTCTTCGGGACTTGGGGAACGTCCAGTCTCGATCGAGCGAATGAAGCTGTCGAAGAGATAGGCCGAATCATGCGGCCCAGGTGACGCTTCCGGGTGGAATTGCACGCTGAATACCGGCTTCTCAAGATGCCGGAATCCGGCGACTGTCTCGTCATTGAGATGAAGATGGGTCACTTCGGCGCCTGCAGCCTCCAGGCTCTCACGATCGACGCAAAAACCATGATTTTGACTGGTGATCTCCACTTTTCCGGTCAGCATGTTGCGAACCGGCTGATTGGCACCTCGATGACCGAATTTCAGCTTCCATGTCTTGGCGCCCAGAGCGAGTGCCAGAAGTTGATGACCAAGGCAGATTCCAAATGTTGGAATCGTTCCGGCGACGGATTTGAGGGTTTCGATCAACATTTCAACGGCTGCGGGATCCCCCGGACCGTTGGAGATGAATAAACCGTCCGCTTCGGAGGCCAGAATCTGCTCTGCGGTCACGTCAACGGGCATGAATCGAACTTCACAGCCTCGGTCGACCAGGTGCCTGTAGATGTTCCGTTTGGCTCCGCAATCGATGGCGACCACGCGATGACTTCGTTCGGGCGACGACCGCCAGGGCTGCCCCCACTCGCCGAGACCTTCGGTCCAGACGCCTGCGTCAGCGGGCGTGACCTCGCTCGCGAGATTTCTGCCCTCCATCCCATCCCAGGAACGGGCAAGATCCAAAAGATCACGATCCGAAAGTGAGGAATCGGTTGAAATGGCACCCGGCATCGCACCGGTGTCACGAAGTCGACGCACCAGAGCGCGCGTATCGATTCCCTGAAGCCCCGGAATCCCATGCTCCTCAAGCCACTGGGACAGGTCACACACGGCTCGGTGATTCGAATGGATGGGTGAGAGATCACGCACGATGAAACCGGACACCGAGACGCCATCGGATTCGACGTCTTCATCGGCAATGCCGTAATTTCCCATCTGGGGAGCGGTCATCGTGAGAATCTGGGATCGATAACTCGGATCCGTCAGCGCTTCCTGATAGCCGCACATGGCGGTGTTGAAGACCACTTCACCCACACTGGTCGCCTTCGCTCCGAATCCAATGCCGGAGAAGAGAGTCCCGTCGCGAAGAGCAAGTCTTCCTGAAGCCGTACCGTTGTCCTTTGAGTCGACCATTCCGGGCAGTTTAACGGATCATCAGAAGAAAGTTCGTCTGATCCACCGGGGCAGCTTGTCGAAAACGCACGAAATCAAGATCAGCCAACGTAGACTCCGAGCGTGACCAATACCGACCTCCTTCTCAATCTTGCCCCGGAACGGCTGGTTCAAGTGGCACTTGAACGAGGAATCGACCGCTATCCGGAGGGTTTGACCTATGCGGCCCCCGAAGCGCTGGGCCCCCTCTCTCCGGGTGATCGGGTGATCGTTCCCCTTGGGCGGGGAAACACCCCCACGACCGGGTGGATTCTGGCGGTCCACGACAGCTCGACCGATCCGGAAAAAATGGATTCGGTGGACCCCCTTCGGGTCAAGGCCGTGTTGAAGAAGGATGGAACGGAAACCAGACTGCCCGCTCAGGTGCTGTCATTGGCTGAATGGATCAGTGATTACTACGCGTGCCCGATCGGGATGACGCTTGCATCCATGCTGCCCGCCGCCGTCCGAAAAGGCGCAGGAAGGGTCACAAGGCACTACATGCAGCTGGCGGAGGACTGTCCCGGACTGGAAGCGCTTCCCAAGAAATTCGGGCCCGGCAGAAGACGGGCGCTTGAAGTGCTTCATGCCAGGTCACCTGAAGATGGCCCGATCGAGATCGGTGAACTCGCAGCCGAGGCCGGACTGAAAAGCAAGGCTCCGATCAAGGCGTTGCTGAGTGCCGGCATGATTCGCGAAACAACCCGGACCAACGTGCAGGCCGCCTGGCTTGAACGCTCCACGGTGCTGGCGACCGATGGCGATGAGATTCGACCCAACGCGCATCAGGCCGCCGCGATCGATGCCATCGAGGGAAGCCTTGAGGATGGTTTTTCCAGACATCTTCTTCTCGGGGTGACCGGGAGCGGCAAGACCGAGGTCTACATCAGGCTGATCAAGTCGGTGATCGCACAAGGTCGAACCGCCTTGATGCTGGTTCCGGAAATCGCCCTGACGCCACAGACCGCAAGCAGGCTCTTTCATCGGTTTCCGGAGGCCCGGATCGCACTTCTTCATTCGGGTCTGACTCAGGCCCAGCGAAATCAGCAGTGGACCATGGTGGCACAAGGCGACGCGCAGATCGTGCTTGGTGCTCGCAGCGCGATCTTCGCACCCATCCCGGATGATCACCTCGGACTCGTGATCGTCGACGAAGAGCATGACGGATCCTACAAGCAGGATCAGGCTCCGAGATACCATGGCAGAGACGTGGCGATCAGGAGGGCTCAACTGGCTGAATGCCCGATTCTTCTTGGCAGTGCCACACCCTCTCTGGAGACCTGGCACAACACCGTCGATCTCAAGAGGAACACGCTTCACCGGCTTCCAGAAAGAGCCCCCGGCCTGTCGCTTCCAAACGTTCAGATCGTGGACTTCGCAGAAGAGCGCAAGCTCTTCAAGGACAGGAAGATACATCTTCTTGGACCGAGGCTTTCGACCGCTTTGAAACAGACTCTGGCAGCCGGCTCACAGGCCATCCTTCTGCTGAATCGAAGAGGGTACGCCAACTACATCGCATGCCCCGATCAGCAGTGCGGGTGGGTGATGAAATGCGATCAATGCGATGCCGGGATGGTCAACCATCGAGCCGCGATCGGTCGCGCCAACACGCCGCATGACTTCGTGAGATGTCATCACTGCCTCACCGAGCAGCGTCTTCCCGCAAAGTGCCCGTTGTGCTCGCGCAAGATCACGGTCTTCGGGCTTGGGACCCAGCGGGTCGAAGAGGAGATACGAGGCATTCTCGCCGGGGTGGCCCAGGCCGATCAGATCAAACGGGTGGATTCCGACACGATGCGAGGCGCCGATGATTTCCATGAGACGCTCGATCGCTTCGGACGAGGCGAGATCAAGGTCCTCCTTGGCACGCAGATGATCGCCAAGGGGCTGGATTTTCCCAATGTCCGACTCGTCGGAGTCATCAATGCGGACACCGCGCTCAACCTGCCGGATTTCAGAGCCACGGAAAGAACGTTCCAACTGGTGTCGCAGGTCAGCGGGCGATGCGGTCGAGGTGACGGTGCGGGAATCGCGATCATCCAGACCTTCCAACCCGACGCGCCGGCGATTCGAATGGCGGCAGAACATGATTTCGAATCCTTTGCTCGAGAGGAACTTGAGGAACGTCGACGATTCGACCTTCCTCCGATCCGCAGGATGGCACGACTCGTGATTCGTGAATCCGGCGAGGAGGCGTGCCTCAGATACAGTCAGAAACTGGCTTCGGAACTTCATCCGTTTCTGGAGGATGGTGTCTCGATGACCCAACCCGAGCCGTGTGCCATCACCAGAATCGGCGGCCGGGATCGGATGCAGATTCTGATCCTCTCGGAGGACCCTCGAAAGCTGCGAAATGTCCTGCTGAGAGCACGAAGAGAAGGCGTGCTGACCCCGGGAGAACGGGTTGCGGTCGATGTCGATCCGGTCGCTCTTCTCTGATCGTCATTCGGTCGATTTCCGTTGGAAACACATTGAAAAAGTCGCTTGGAACCATCTCGAAATGAGCTGGAATTCCGTAGAATGGGATGATCCGATAGGAGCGTCTCATCATGGCCAACGGCGAAGCCGAAGCCGGATCAGAATCACAAGCCTCAACGCCTGCACCGGGAGCTGAATCCGGAAGGGCTGTCAATGGGTTCAACCCTGAGTTCATCGATCAGATGTATTCCATGTGGAAGGCCGACGCTCATTCGGTTTCGGAGGATTGGAATCGATTCTTCCTGGGCTTCGAATTGGGGCTGGACCATGGCACGGCCGGCGACGTCGGACCGACCTCCGAACCTTCGCAGGACCACGACGGTCAGGATTCAGGCCACCCGAAGCAGGGACGAGTCGATGCACTGATCTACCAGTACCGGGATTTCGGTCATATGGCGGCGAGCCTCGACCCGCTCGAACGACATCGTCCGTTTCCGGATGAGCTGACCCTCGAAGCCTTGAGTCTTTCGGATGCGCATCTCGACAAGATGTTCGACCCGGGCACCCTTCCTCTTCCCAATCCATCACCATTACGCGACATCATCGAGCTTCTGGAGGAGACCTACTGCAGACACATCGGTGTCGAATACATGCACATCCAGAATCGAGAACGAAGACGCTGGCTGCAGAAGCGCATGGAACCGATCCAGAACCGTCGTGCCTTCTCGGGCGACCAGAAACTCCGCCTGCTTCAACAGCTGGCCGATGCCGACGGGTTCGAGGCCTTCCTGAAGAAACGGTACGTGGGCAAGAAGAGATTCGGACTCGAAGGCGGAGAGTCGCTGATCCCCCTGCTCGATCACATCATTCAGGAGTCACCGGCCAACGGCATCCAGGAGATTGCGATCGGGATGGCACACCGCGGCCGCTTGAACGTCCTTGCGAACGTGATGAAGAAGTCCTTCAACCAGATCTTCACCGAGTTCGAGGAATCCTGGATGGAGGATTATCTCGAAGGTGGCGGCGACGTGAAGTACCACCAGGGCTACTCCAACATCCGAAAGACCATCTCGGGCCAGGACGTGAAACTCACGCTGGCTCCCAACCCCTCCCATCTGGAATTCGTCACCTCCGTGGTGCTGGGCCGATGCAGAGCGAAACAGAGGCTCAAGAACGATCTCGACAGGGAAGAGGTCATTCCACTGATCATCCATGGCGACTCCGCGTTTCCGGGTCAGGGGATCGTCGCGGAATGCTTCAACATGATGCGGCTCGACGGCTACAACGTGGGCGGGACGGTTCATGTGGTGGTCAACAACCAGGTCGGCTTCACCACCGAACCGAAGGACGCCTTCAGCGGACACTACTGCACGGACGTCGCCAAGATGGTCGACGCACCGATCTTCCACGTGAACGGCGACGACCCCGAAGCCTGTGCCTGGGTGGCCCAGCTTGCACTTGAATACCGACAGGCCTTCAAGAACGACGTCGTGATCGACATGTGGTGCTATCGAAAGAACGGCCACAACGAAACGGACGAACCGGCGTTCACGCAGCCGCTGATGTACCAGAGGATCAAGGCCAAGAAACCGGTCTCACGCCTCTATCAGAACGAACTTCTCGCACGCAAGGAAGTCTCGGAAACGGCTTTCGACGACAGGCTGCATCAACTCAACGCAAGACTCGAGGAAGCTCAGGCGGCCTCGAAGGAGAACCCGGTCGATCCTCTGGTCGATCCGTTCAAGAGCATCTGGTCCGGACTGCAGGGGGAGTACAGTTTCGAGACGGTGGACACCAGCATCGATTCGGAGACCCTGAACGTCATCGGGGCCACCATCGCAGCCACCCCGGATGACTTCAAACCGCACAAGACGGTCGCCCGCGGCCTGAAGAATCGCAATGTCCCGTTCGAGGATGAAGACGCCGAGGTGGACTGGGGCACCGCTGAACTGCTTGCCTACGGCTCCCTGCTGCTCGAGGGCAATGCCGTTCGACTGACGGGCCAGGACGTGGAACGAGGCACCTTCAGCCACCGCCATTCGGTGCTCTACGATCAGATCACCGGTGAAAGCTGGACCGGTCTGAACGAGATGAACGAGGATCAGGCGCACATCTG
>CABYSN010000026.1 GCA_902521645.1 Planctomycetota bacterium | reverse complement strand
AGAATCTCCGTCGCCGAAAGCCTAAGGTTTCCTGGGGAAGGTAATTCCGCCCAGGGTTAGGCGGTACCTAAGGCGAGGCCGAAAGGCGTAGTCGATGGACAGCAGGTTAATATTCCTGCCCTTATGTGTGCGGTTGATCCGGCGTGACGGATCGAGAAGTTCAGCGGGACAGTGAAGCGTCCAGGCCCTCGGGCCGTTGCTGGGTAGATCGGTCCCAAGAAAATCCGTCCGGTGACAATCACATAAGCCGTACTAAAACTGACACAGGTAGGCGTGGCGAAAAGCCTCAGGCGCTCGAGATAATCGTCGTGAAGGAACTAGGCAAATTGACCCCGTACGTTCGCAATAAGGGGGCCCTACTCGTAAGAGAGGGCGCAGAGAAAAGGCTCTGGGAACTGTTTATCAAAAACACAGCACTGTGCTAACTCGCAAGAGCACGTATACAGTGTGACTCCTGCCCGGTGCCGGAACGTCAAGGGAGCAGGTTAGCCTTCGGGCGAAGCTTGCGACCGAAGCGCCGGTAAACGGCGGCCGTAACTCTGACGGTCCTAAGGTAGCGAAATTCCTTGTCGGGTAAGTTCCGACGCGCATGAATGGAGTAATCATCGGAGCACTGTCTCCACGACGAACTCGGTGAAATAGTAGTGGCGGTGAAGATGCCGCCTACTCGCAGCAAGACGGAAAGACCCCGTGGACCTTTACTGTAGGCTTGTAGTGATCACGAATTTATTCTGCGTAGGATAGGTGGGAGGCTTTGAAACCGGGCTTTAGGGCCTGGCGGAGCCAACCTTGAAATACCACCCTGACTATGTTTGTGGTCTAACCCTGATTCCCATGAAGCTGGGCAGGGGACCCTGCATGCTGGGCAGTTTGACTGGGGCGGTCTCCTCCTAAAAAGTAACGGAGGAGCGCAAAGGTCGGCTCAGTGCGGTTGGAAACCGCATTTAAGAGTGTAAGAGCACAAGCCGGCTTTACTGCAAGACAGACAAGTCGAGCAGTCTCGAAAGAGGGCTCTAGTGACCCGGCAGTTCTGTGTGGAAGGGCTGTCGTTCAACGGATAAAAGGTACCCCGGGGATAACAGGCTTATCGCTCCCGAGCGTCCATAGCGGCGGAGCGGTTTGGCACCTCGATGTCGGCTCATCGCATCCTGGGGCTGAAGGCGGTCCCAAGGGTTGGGCTGTTCGCCCATTAAAGCGGTACGCGAGCTGGGTTCAGACCGGCGTGAGCCAGGTCGGTCCCTATCTGCTGTGAGCGTTGCAATATTGACGGAAAATGTCCTTAGTACGAGAGGATTGGGACGGACATACCCCTGGTGTGCCAGCTGGACCGCTCGGTCCACCGCTGGGTAGCTAAGTATGGCAGGGATAACCACTGAAAGCATCTAAGTGGGAAGCCTATCCGGAGATGAGTATTGCTTGAGACCCCCGGAAGACTACCGGGTTGATAGGCCGGATGTGTAAGAGCAGAAATGCTTTCAGCTAACCGGTACTAACGGTCGAAGACTTGATCGTATCTACCGGACGCCCTTGGCGTTCGGCAGCTTGATCAGTCTGTCAATGAGATCATTCGATGAATATCTCAGCGCATATGTGCACTTTGAACAGTCTGTAAGAAGACGCGACGTAGCAACGTGATAGTTGCTTCGCCGGGCGACAGCCCAGCGAGGTAATTGTCGGTGACTAGAGGCAAGGGGTGACACCTGTTCCCATTCCGAACACAGCAGTTAAGCCCTTGCCGCCGATGATACTGCTCAGTGGGAAAGTAGGTTATCGCCGACTTTACGAGCCTGATCGGGTAATACCCGGTCAGGCTCTTTTTTTGCCATGATTTTGACCAGGATCGTCGGTATCCCGGTATTCTTGAGGCGGAGCTGATTTTCTCAATTCGTTTTCCGGGTGTGAACCGCGTTGCGTGGCGATTTTCTTCTCTTTCCAGCAAATTCGCGTGGTGCATCGTTCACTTGATATGGGAAGCTGTATTCAGGCAGGTACGTGTGATGGGTAAAGGACTTTTCAAAATCTATGTCGGGAATCTTGATTACAAGGTCACCGAATTTTCCGTACGTCGGCTTTTCGAACCCTTCGGTGAGCTCGAAGATGTCGCCATGGCGACCGACAAGGAAACCGGCAAGCCTCGTGGGTTCGCCATCGTGATGATGCGTGACCATGCGGAAGGCAACACCGCCATCAATGGTGTCCAGGGGCGACGCTTGATGGGGCGCCCTCTGGTGGTCAATGAAGCCGTTCAGAAAAAAGGTGGTAAGAACAAGCCCAAGATCGGTCCTCCCAGCTCTGTGGTGGTCGATGCTTCTGCGTCAGACCCCGGTTCCGATGCGACCGCATCGGGCGGAAACGAGACGTCTTCCGCGCCGGTTTCGTCTGGAACCTCAGAATCGCGGGCATCCCAGCGCGGTGGGGGGCAGGTTTCGAGCAGGAATCCCCGTCGATCCGCCGGGCGCAATCCCAGAAGAAACACATGAAGGTCCCGGCCGTCCGATTTCACCCACTGTCGCCTTTCGATTTCGGCCTCTTCTTCCGTTCAGCGTAGAATCGCATCGATGACCGACGATACTCCAGCTCCCGATGAGTTCGGTGCTTCCGAGGATCCGTTTGATCTTCTCGGGATCGACCCTGACTTCGATCTTGATCTCGACCAGATGAGAAATCGAGTTCGTCGTCGTGTGGCCGCCTGCCATCCTGATCTTCATCCGGATCCCCTCGATCGGGAGGAGGCCACCAGGCTCAGTGCTCGCTTGAATCAGGCGCGTGAGATGTTGGAATCCGATGAGGGACGTGCGAACATCATTCATGCTCGTCTTGGCGGTCCCACGGCTCGGATGGATGGATCCCTTCCTCCGGATTTCCTCATGGAGATTCTGGACATACGCATGCGCCTGGAAGAAGCCATCGAGACGTCGGATCAGGTCGAATCGCAGGCCCTGAAGGACTGGGCGATGAATGAACGTGTTCGATTGAAAACCGAAGTTGCCGCCGGGCTCGAGCGGATGGCACGTGGTGAAGATCTCGGAGCGGACGTACGCGGACACCTGAACATCTGGCGGTACATCGAGCGAATGCTGTCACAGCTCGAACCCGCTCTTGGCGAGAGGCTTGAGAGCTGATCCATGGGAACCGTCGATGTCATCCTGGTCGTGTTGATGCTTCTGCTGCTTGTCGGCAGTGGTTTCTTTTCCGCTGGGGAGACCATTCTCTTCGGACTCTCCCAGACCGATCGCGTGGGAATAGCGAAACGAAGCCAGTTGACCGGTCGGGCGGTCGAGCATCTCCTGAAGGACCCTCGTGGTCTTCTGATCACAGTGCTTCTTGGAAACATGACGGTGAACACGGCCTACTTCGTGCTGGGTTCCGCGTTGTCGATGCGGTTCTCCCAGAACGTCCTGCTGGCCGGTCTGATCGGCCTCTCGACGGTGCTCTGCATCGTGATCTTCGGAGAGGTGATTCCAAAGGTCGTGGCGACGTCGCTTCGCGTCCGTCTCGCTGTTCTGATGGTCCCTCCTTTCTTCGCACTTCATCGCACCATCACTCCACTGCGTGCATTTCTCAAGTACGCCGTCGTCTCGCCGCTTTCACGTCTGACCGCGCCATCGGCCACGCCACCGGAAATGAATCCCGAAGAGCTCGATGCACTCATCGAACTCTCCGACCGTGAAGGCGTCATCAATTCGAACGAGTTCGCGATTCTGCGCGAAGTCCTCAGAATCCGTGACCTCCGTGTCTCCGACGTCATGGTTCCCCGAGTCGACATGTTCGTCGTGGCGCTGGGCTGCACACGGAAGGATGTCCTCGATCTCGTTTCGGTCACTCGTCCGTCGCACATCGCGGTTCGCGGCGAGGACGGAGATTCGATCATCGGTCTTCTCTCGGTACGAGAGTATCTTCTCGACCCCCGGGGAGAGCATGCCCCGGTGCGCGCCCATCTGGAACCACCTCGTTTCGTACCCGAACTCGCCTCCGTCGAGGATCTGCTCGAGCACTTCCGCAAGAGCGGCACGTCGGCGGCCGTTGCCGTGGACGAATTCGGCGGCGTCGCGGGACTGGTCGAGCTCGAGGATCTCGTCGAGGAGATCGTCGGTGACATCCAGGTGGTCGGGGAGATGGAGTCGCCTCGTCCCGAGAGAATTTCGGATCGTGTCTGGCGGGTCGCCGGAGGCATGGAAATAGACGACTGGCATGATCAGTTCGGAGGAGATCTTCAGGACGTCAAGGTGCGCACCGTGGGTGGTCTCTTTCTCGATCGGTTCGGAAGGATGCCCTCCGAAGGGGATGTCGTTCAAATCGGAAACGTCTTCTGTGAAGTCGAACATATCCACGAGAACAGAATCATCAGCGTTCTCGTCAGTCTCGACTCCAAGCTCGACTCCAAGCTCGAAAACGACGCGACGGGAGGGGTGTGATGTCCGACACCGTCTTCTGGCTCTGGTTCCTCGTCGCTCTTGCAGGCTTGTTGCTCAGTGCCGTCTGTTCAGGTCTTGAAACCGGTCTCTACACCATCAACCGTGTCCGGCTCGCCGTGCTCGCGGGTCGTGGCTCCCGCAGGGCCCGTGTTCTCGAGACGGAACTGACTCGGCCCGGACGTCTGCTGACGACGCTTCTCATAGGAAACAACACCGCCAACTACATGGGATCGCTCGGAGTGGTCGCGATGCTCGGTCTTGCCGGACTGAGCGATACTCAGGCGATCATCGTCGATACGATCATTCTGGTTCCCATCCTCTTCATCTTCGCGGAAACGCTTCCGAAAGATCTCTTTCGCACGAACACCGACAAGTGGACCTATCACCTCATCGCACCGCTTCGGTTCGTGCGCATTCTTCTCAGTGTGATCGGTCTGGTCCCGTTCGTGGCAGGAATCGCGACTCTGGTTCAGAGAATGCTCGGTGGTCAGACCGGCAGTGAACTCGCCGGGCGACATCGAATGGCCGAGCTTCTCCGAGAAGGGGTGGGTGCAGGAGTTCTCTCGATGTCGCAGGGCGCCTTGCTCGATCGAGTGGTCGAACTCAGGGATCGAACGGTGCGTTCCGAACTCGTCGCATGGCGACGAGTCGCAACGATTCCTCTCTCCTCCAATCGCGTCAACCGGGAACGCATTCTGCGATCCAGAGCTCTGAGCCGTTGGCCGGTGGTCGATCGTGATGGGAGAGTCGCCGGTATTCTTCACGCGATCGATGCCGTGGCGTCACCTGAGAAGACGACTCAGGAACTGCTGCGCCCGGCCACCATCGTCGACCCGGACATGACCACGCTCGAGGCGCTCAAGACACTTCGTGATGCCCGCGTCCAACTTGCCATCGTCAGCACCCGTGACGGTCATGGCGGGGCGGCCTCCGCGCCCGTCGGCGTGGTGAGCATCAAGGATCTCGTCGAGCCGTTGATCGGTCCGGTTCGAGATTGGTGATTCATGGCCTCTCAGGACCGTTTTTGACGGCAAATTGAGGACTCTCAAAGTCCTTCTTCTTGCGTCAGTTCTGAGTGGTTGATACCTTTCTCCTTCCCCCCTGGGGATCCAGTTGACGGGCCTGTAGCTCAGCTGGCTAGAGCGCACCCCTGATAAGGGTGAGGTCCGAGGTTCGAGTCCTCGTAGGCCCATTGATTCGAGAAGAGCATCCCTTGTGGATGCTCTTCTTGTCATTCGAGGGTGGCTTCTTCCTTGGTCTCAAGTCCATAAAAAACCCATGGTCATGCTCTGATTTTGATCGTCTGATTTGTTTGGTGATTCTCAGTGATCATTTGCTAGGATCCGGCCATCGACCATGAAAAACGTCGATGAGCGCAGTGCATCCATGGGGATTCGGTTTGAATCAGGAACAGACGCCACTTTCACGGCCGGTTTTCATCTGCGGTCCCTCGAGATCGGGGACGACGCTCATGAGCTGGGTCTTTCGAAACCAGCTCAAGGTCGCGTTCGTCGACGAGACCCATTATTTCCCGCATCTTCGCAAGGCTTTCGCCTCACGACTCGACCGTCCCCTGACCGATTCCGAACTCGATGAATTCGAGACCTACTTCTTCAGGACCATGTGGACCTCCTATCGTCCCGCCCACTTCGGGAAACAGAAGTTCTACAACGAGATCGATCCGGCTCTGGTTCGACAACGATGCATCGACCTCGGGGGGCGTGCCGATGATTTCTTCGAAGCCTTCTGCCTGGAGTATCACGCCGGCTGCGGAGGGGTGGGATGGGGTGAAAAGACGCCGCGTCATGTCTTCGACATCGACGAAATTCTCCAGGCCTACCCTGATGCCGCCATCGTGTGCATGATCAGGGATCCCCGTGGCGTCGTCGCCTCATTCAAGGACTGGCACAAGAACAGAAGCGTGACCGATGATCAGGGAGCGGCCAGGAAGACTTTTCAACGGAAGCGGGTCGAACGTATCTTTCATCCGATCACGATCGCGACATTGTGCAAGGGCGCGTTTCGGGCCGCTCAGAAAGCCTCCGAGAAGCACGGGTCTGATCAGGTTCGAATCGTTCGCTTCGAGGATCTCATCCTCTCTCCTCATGAAGTTCTCAGTGGGCTCATGGAATGGTTGGAGATCGATGCCGAGATCGATCCGGACAACATGCCCGTATCGAACAGCTCCTATGCCAGACAAGGTGAGAAAGAAGCCAAGGGGATGAATCCCGCTGCGGTCGATCGTTGGCGAACGACCTTGACTTCGACTCAGATCAAAGTCGTTGAAAAAACCGCATCGAAGATGATGGTCGATGCCGGCTACGAACCAACGAATGGCTCCGCGTCTTTCTTCTCGATTGCTGCGTGCTATGCAGGATTTCTTCCCTCCGTGATTCGAGCGATCATGGCCTCGAGAGGCCGTACGGGCAATCTGCCATCATTCGTATTGAAAAGAATTCGGATGTTGTTTCGTTCCTGAAAGTCCTGCAGGGCTTGTTTGAGAACGAATCCGGAATTATCGCAAATACGAGGATCTCATGGCCTTTTGCGTGACGTATCTTGGGTCCTGTTCGGAAGTGAGCATCGACCGGTTTGATGGAGAACGCAGACGATCAATTCCTTCCACAGTTCGATTCAACTCTGACTGGAGCCCGCCGCCATGCAGATTCAGAACCATGTGACCATGAGTTCCACCGTCCTTCTCGTCTCCGCCATCGCACTGGCTGGTGGCGCCGAACAGGTGACACTTCGCCTTGATACCGTGCAGGCGAAGCCAGGCGAGATCGTTCCGATCTCGATCGTGATGGAGACCACCGAGCTCGTGGGTGGTTTCGAATTCACGCTTTCTGCCGAGGGCAACGACGTCACCGAGATCGGTTGGGATGGTCCGCTCTTCAGCAACGGCTGGAATGGCTGGGACACCCTCAATGCCGACAACTCCAGAACGGTCAGCGCGGCGTGCATCTTCACCGAAGACCAGGTCGATCCGGGTGAGCATCTGCTCGTCAATGCATTCGTCCGGGTGCCATCGGATGCCCAGCCGGGATCGTTCATCGCATTCGAAGCGAGTGATTCATGGTTCGCCAACTACTTCTTCGAAATGGGAGACGTGCTCGTGGTCAATGGCGGCATCGAAGTGGTTCGCACCGCCGACTTCAATGGCAACGGCAACGTCGGTCCGGAAGATCTCGGAATGCTGCTCGGATTCTGGGGCATGAATGAAGAAGCCGACCTGAACGGCGACTTGGTGGTCGATGGCCAGGATCTCACCATGCTCCTCGCGGTATGGGGAACCTCGGGCTGAAAAGTGACATCCGACTTCCTGTAGCCCGCGTGTCTGTGGTCCTCATCCCGTCCAGTTGCCGATCAACATGGCGACATCCGCACCATTGCTGTTGCCATCGCCTTTCAGGTCGCTGATTCGATGATTCATGCAGGAATCCCAGGATTCCGATATTCCCATAGGATCATGGCATGCAATCGGCGCGCGCCGGGAAAGAGAGCGTTCAGGAATGATTCGAGTGCGTCTGGTGCAGGGGATCATCCCACACTACCGAGTTCCGGTGTACGCGAACCTGGCCGCCCGTGCGGAGATCGATCTCACCATCCACGCCGATCTTTCCGAAGGAAGTGGTTCGCTCAAGGGCGAGTCCCATGTCCCGGGTTGCACGTTGGAACAACTTTCAGAGCGGACTCTCGGTCCTCTGGTCTGGGATCCTCAGATCGTCACCGCAGCATCCAAGCCTTGTGATGTTCTCGTGCTTCCGTGGCGTACCAGGTCTCTCTTTCTCAACCGTGCGATCCGCGCGGCTCGTCAAGCGGGATCGGGGGTCGTGATCTGGGGGCATGGACTCAGCAAGTACGACAATTCATTCCGTCGCTCCCTGCGGATGCGCCTGGTCAACAAGGTCGATGCTCTTCTGTTCTACGATCCCGAGACGGCCAGGAGATTCGCGTCCAACGGAATCCCGTCCGAAAGGTTGTTCGCCGCGCCTAATGCGATCGACCAGCGTCCCATCCAGCAGGCCATCAGGTCATGGCAGGATCAGCCCGGCAAGCTTGAGGCGTTTCAGAGCGAGCAGGGGATCGATCCCGATCACACCGCGATCTTCATTTCACGAATCGAACCTGACAAGCGGCTTGATCTCCTTCTTGACGGCTTGAAGCACGCTCTCGAGATCGATCCTCGCATGCGTCTGGTGGTGGTGGGGGACGGTTCCGCTCGGGCCGAGGTCGAAGCCCACGCGCGCGCCATCGAAGTCGATCATGCGATCCGATTTCTAGGCGCCATCTACGACGAGACCGAACTTGCAGGCTGGTGTCTCTCGGCCTGCTGCATGACCTATCCAGTGGCGGTCGGATTGAGTGTGATGCATGCCTTCGGGTACGGACTTCCCGTGCTCACCTCGGATGACCGCCACGGTCACAATCCCGAGATCAATGCGATCCGGCCAGGTGAGAACGGGCTTTTCTACGCTGATGGAGACCCCGGTGATCTGGGGCGGAAGCTGGTCGAGTTCGCCGGCTCGCCGGAGCGTCGTGCGAAGATGTCTCATGCAGCCTCGGCATCCGTCGGCCCTGATGGGTGGTGCATCGATCGCATGGTCGATGGGTTCGTCGAATGCGTCACCGCGGTGAACGAACGTCGTGCGAACTGATCACCCGATGGAACGGCCGCTCACTTCTTCTTTTCGAGGTCTCCGCCATCGACGCTCTTGAGGACGCCTCCGGTCTCGTCGTCGAGGTTGAAGATGATGAACGCCGAGATGTCACGTCCATCACTGTACGCGATGGCGCCCTTGCCTTTGGCGAGGAACACGTAGTTGCGTCCCTTCACGGAGGCCGGTCCGACGCTTCCGTCGTATTCCACCTTGACCAGTCGGGTGTCGTATTCGCCCATGGGCACTTTCACCCGCCAGCCGCCAAGATCCGTCCAGGTGCAGTCGACGGTTCCCGAATACGCGGTCGATTTGAGATTACCGACGTTGTAGACATCGACCTTGGTCTTGCGTTTCGCGGGCATGCCCGTTTTCGACCCTGAATGCACGATGGGTTCGGCGGGATCAAGTTCGATGACGACGCTGTATGTCTTGTTGAGCGCGCTTGGTGAGACGATTCCATAGGGATCGTTCGTGGTGAGGTATCGAGTCGTCCCTCCCGGAAGTTCGAGCGCCCATCCATCGATCGGATCCTTGAGCGTGCTGCCCGGCGCCCGTGTGATCTTCTTGACCACCACGGTCTCCGATTTGCTGTGATCGTTGCCATGCCCGTAGGTCAGCGTCGCTTCCTTCAAGGGCCACCAGTCTCTGGCATCCTCGAGGGGAGGAACGTTCTTCGCGGGACCGATCACGATCCCTGGGAGTCGTTTCTGGATGTGGCGCACGTCATCCTGAGGCATCCCCTCGAAAGGGTCATCCTCGGAGGCCTCGGAGATGGTCTGTGCACACAGGCAGGACACGGTGAGTGCTGCCGTCATCGAAAAAAGTTGAAAGTGACGTCGTGGCTTCGAGATCATGATCTGACTCCTCCATCGCGGTTTTTGACAGCCTCAATCATAGCCTCCCTTGGTTTGGTGGCGGTTTCAAGGCTGTGTTTCCATCCCGAATTGCGTATGATGCTGCGCTGGCCGAACCCCCTCGGCCGCGTCCCATCACCCCAAGAATCTCAATCGGAGAAGAGACCGTCATGCGTCGTGCCAAGATCAGCGTCATAGGAGCCGGAAACGTCGGAGCGACTTGTGCCCACTGGGCCGCAGCCAAGGAACTGGGAGACATCGTTCTCGTCGACATCCCCGACAAGGAAGGCGTCGCCAAGGGCAAGGCGCTCGACCTTGCGTGCGCCGGACCGATGGAACGATTCGATTCCAACATCATCGGCACGTCCGACTACGCGGACACCGCCGGTTCCGACGTCGTCATCGTGACCGCCGGTCTTCCTCGCAAGCCCGGCATGAGTCGTGACGACCTGATCGAGACCAACGTGAAGATCGTCCGCAGCGTTTCCGAGAAGGTCGCGGAGCACTCACCCGAGTCGATCATGATCCTGGTGTCGAACCCTCTCGATGCGATGGTCTACACGGCCTGGAAGGCCTCGGGCTTCCCAACCAACCGAATCGTCGGTCAGGCCGGATGTCTCGATGTGGCCCGTTATCGTGCCTTCCTCGCGATGAAGCTCGGATGTTCCATCGAAGACATCTCGGCACTTCTCCTCGGCGGCCACGGCGACGACATGGTGCCGCTGCCTCGCTACACCTCGGTCCACGGCATCCCCGTGAACCAGCTTCTCTCCGAAGCGGAAATCACCGAATGCGTCGATCGGGCCAAGGTCGGTGGCGGTGAAGTGGTCAAGTTGATGGGAACCAGCGCCTATTACGCGCCGGCCAGCGGTTCGGTCCAGATGGCCGAAGCCATCATCAAGGACAAGAAGAGGATCCTGCCCTGCGCCGGCTTCTGTGAGAACGAATACGGCGTCGGCGGCTACTTCGTCGGTGTGCCCTGCATCCTCGGCTCCAACGGTGTCGAGCGGGTCATCGAGATCGATCTCGACGAGCAGGAAAAGGGCCTCATGGACGAGTCGATCAGTCACGTCAAGGACCTGGTCTCGACCGTCACCACGATGTTCCCCGATCTCGCCTGAGATCCTCCGAGTGGCAGTGCGTCGGCGGCCTCCTCAGAGGTCGCCGATGCGCCCTCCGGCATCCGGGGCGCCGTCGATCAGGTCAAGAAGCTGTCGAAGCTGGGACCGTGATTTGGTGTCCGACCAGAGAATGTCGTACTCCAACCTGAAATTGCATCGGTGAAACCGCACGTTCTGAGTGAAGACGGGTCCGTTCGTCAGTACCAGCGTGCAGCCATCGAAGGTGCAATCGATGAAGGCATGTCCCGCGAGGTGCATCGTCTGTCCGACGAAGTTTCGGTTGCGGTGCGTGCTGAGATGTTTTTCCGGGTTGTTTTGTTCCTGCATGAGTGAAGCCTACCTTCTCGCGCGCCTCTGGTTCAATCATCCTGAACTTTCTGCCGAATCCGGGCCGATCGAGACGATAGAAGTCCCGTGAGCGAAGTTTCAGGACACATCTCCAGATCCGGGAAGGGCTCGATGCTCGGAATCGACCATGGCTGGCCATGGCTCCTGGCCGGACTGATGCTCCTGGTCTCCGCTGGAGTCTTCCCCTCTGAAGAGCGGCTGAGCGTCGAGCGGGCTTCGGTGGAGACGCTCAAGACGCAGAGAATGCATGCCCTTCAAACCGTCGAAGCCTATGAGGTCTTTCTGGATGGGATCGATGCCCGCGATGAAACGGTCGTCCGGCGCCTCGCCGCTTCCCAACTCGGCATCATGCCGAAGGGCCATGAGCCGCTTGCCATGCTCACCGGTCTGCAGGAGCCGCCCACCCGCTGGATCGAGCGATCCGTCATGGGCGGTGCCTCGTTTGATGATCCCGGCTCCGCTGGGCATCCCATCATGAACGAGTCGCTGCTGGCGACGATTCTCTCCGGGGAAGGTCGGGTCTGGCTCTTTGGCGGTGCGATTCTCGCGATCTTCATTGGATTGCTCCTCGATCGCGGGCAGCTGGGCGCTTCCGCTTCGGTCTCTGATCATCCCGGACTCGAAGCCTGACTGAAGTCCTCGAGGCGTCCCGAAATGGGGCGAACCATGTGCTCAAATGCGGCATCTGATGAAGTCCTCGGACCCGTCTCTAGAGTCCGTCGTCATGACGCACTCCGATCATGACAATCCGTCACCGACGTCTCTGATCGCACTTGATCTCACACCCGATCTTTCCTCCCGGCAGATCCACCACCTTCTCGAGAGGATGGATGTCCCCCATGCGATCGCCGCCGACATCCTGCTTGGTTCGACGGTCAGTTCGTTGTCGTCACGCCTGTCGATCTCCCCTTCGGAGTCGGAGAGACTTGCCCGTTCCTTCGCGAAGGGGGCGCGGATGGTCGAGCGTGAGGAGCGAGGTCGAAAGGATGCCGGAATCGATCTCATTCCATACGGCTCGTGCCGCTATCCGGATTCACTCGCCATGATTCCCGATCCGCCCTTGCTTCTGAGGTGTCTGGGGGATCCCGCATCAGCGGCTGTGGGACTGGCGATCGTCGGCTCGAGAAAGCCGAGTGACTACGGAGCTCGACTGACTCCGCAGTTCGTACGATCGTGTTCCGAGGCGGGCGTGTCGGTGGTCTCGGGAGGTGCGAGGGGGGTCGATGGAATCGCCCATGGAGCGGCGATCCTTGATGGGGTCCCGACTCTGGCGGTACTGGGCAATGGATTGAGGATTCCCTATCCATCCGAACACGAGGACCTCTTTCAGGCAGTCCTTGGTGGAGGGGGCTGTCTCCTCTCAGAGACCTCGGTCTTCGCACCTCCTCGCCCCTGGCTTTTTCCCCGGCGCAATCGAATCATCTCCGGGCTTTCCTTGGGCGTTCTGGTGGTGGAGGCTGCCGCTCGTTCCGGAGCGATCATCACGGCCCGCCTTGCAGTCGAAGAGCATGGTCGGGACGTGCTTGCGGTCCCTGGCAGGATCGGTGATTCGATGTCCGCAGGGTGCCTTCGAATGATTTCCGAGGGGTGGGCCGGCGTCGCCTGCTCGCCTGATCAGGCCGTGGGGGAGCTGCTTCGTGGTGCTCGAGTTCTGATCTCTGGTGGACGATGAGTGCCTGTCCTCACGTGGTCATGATGCCGATTCGGGGTCCGATAGCATCGCCAGACGGAACAACCCGACTTCCGTCCGGGTGATCGGGTGGTTTGCACTTGATCGTGGGGGGGCTTGCGACGATTCAACCTCCGAGTGCGTGCGAACGCATCGCACTGCAGGGAGGAAGCGACATGGGCGAAAGAATCGCGGTCATCTCGGACATACACGGCAACTCGGTGGCCCTGAAGGCGGTTTTCAGAGCGATCGCTCGAGAGGGGATCACCCGAACGATCTGTCTGGGCGATGTCGTCGGCTACGGCCCGGAACCTTGTGAATGCCTCAGGATGGTGGCTGATCACTGCGAGTTCACGGTTCGTGGAAATCATGAGGATGCGATTCTCAAGCCATCTCAGAAATCGAATTTCAACAGCAACGCACGTCATGCCATCGAATGGACGTCCAGGCAGCTCGGAAGTGCGGAGCACAAGATCATTGCAAACATGCCGAACTGGTTCCATCTTTCCCGGGACGTGGTGTGCGTTCACGATTCACCTGTTCCGATCGAAGATCCCGGGTACATCCGAAACCCGGCGGAGGCCGCTCCTGTCCTCGCTGCGATGTCCGAGCGGCTCTGTCTTTTCGGGCACACGCATGTTCCCGCGGTCTACCAGATGCCCGTCGGGCGTCGATTCATCAAGGCCGGAAATCTTCGAGTCTCCGATGGGGAGGAGACCTCTCTTCCGCTCGATTCCAGATTCCTGATGAATCCCGGAAGCGTCGGGCAACCACGAGACGGTGACGTTCGAGCGAGTTGGGCGGTGCTTGATCTTGATCGGCAGACGTTCGGTCTTCGTCGCACGATGTACGAGATCTCCGCGGTGCGGGATGCGATCATGTCCGCCGGGCTTCCGCCCGTGCTCGGCAACCGTCTGGCGGTCGGAGCCTGATCTTTCTTCTCGAGGACCTGTGAATGATTCCAGCCGCACCGTCTGGACGGGCTGTTTCACGTGATTTTCGCTCTGCACTCACGACGGCGGCTTGGATGTGATCCGATTCAAACCCAGAGTTCCAGAAGGCCTGTTCCGGTGACGTGTTCCGCGCCACCTCGGTGGGGTTCGCCGCTTCGATCCATGCCGTCAACGAGGTCGTCGAGCCTGTCTCCAGAATGATCGTCCTGATTCTCGTGCCATTGCTGGGATTTCTTCTTCTGATGTCACCGTTTGTTCCCGGATCGGAGACCAGGCATCTCCTCCTGGCGCTGTTCACTCTGATCGGGCTTCTGCCTCTGGTCGTCTTCGATATTTCCTTCGCACCCTGGGCGGCGAGCGCTCTGCCTCACTTATCTCATACGCTCCTCTTAGGCGGTGTGGTACCGCTCGTCGCCACCATTTCAATGATGTCCGTGGGCGTTCTGCTCACGCGACGGAGGAGGCCACACGCCATCGAACGGGTGATCTCGAATCCTGCCGCGAGGCGAATCGCATCTCATTCCGGGCCATTCTCCGGCGGTCCGGATTCCGGAATCAAGTCCAGCCGACGGCATAGAAGAATGCCGTGAAGCCGAGGTCGAGGAAGATGACGGTGACGATGGTCTGAACGACCGTGTCGGTGGTGGCCTTGCCCACCCCTGCGGCGCCACCGGAGACTCGCAGGCCGTTGCGGCAGGCGATCAGCCCCAGGACGGTTCCGAACATCACGGACTTGATCAGTCCTGTCGAGAAATCTGATGTCGTGAGTTGCTGCAGGGTGTTGAGTTTGTAGACCTCGTAGGGGATGTCGAGAAAGACGACGCCCACCAGGCCTCCTGCGAAGACCGCACAGAGGTCCCCGATGATCGTGAGCAGAAACAGGCTGATCGCTGTGGCGATGAGGCGGGGGACGACGAGGAATCGGATCGGATTCAACGCCATCGATTCGAGCGCTTCGATCTCCTCGTTGACGACCATCGTTCCAATCTCGGCCGCGATCGAAGCGCCTGCGAAGCCGGTGAGGACGACCGCCGCGATGAGGGGACCGAGTTCGCGAAGGACCGCGACGCCCACGAGATTCGCCACCTTGTCCACCTGACCGAATTGAGCCAGGCTCGGAGCGGTCTGCAGTGCGAGAATGAATCCGATGCATCCGCTGACCAGTGAGACGATCGCGATCGAGCGCACGCCGACTCTGAGAATCTGGGTGACGAGCGCGCTTCTGCCGATTCGCACCTGCCGAAGCACCAGTGAACGGTAGATCCACGTCATCGTGTCCACGAACAGCCAGACCAGGCTGCCGATGAATTCGTTGAGTTCGAACCAGGCGGCTCCGATGCAGTCGAGCAGTTTGTAGATGGAATGTGCCGGGTTCACCAGATCAATCCTCCTGCGCCTGTTCGAAGGTCTCGGTGATCTTGAAGACGGTGTCGAGTCGTGCGATCTCGAAGATGGACCTGACTCTTTCCTGCAAGCCGAAGAGCGCCAGCTTCACGCCTGATCGGTTGGTCAGCTGGAGGGCTTCCACCAGCGTGGCCACGCCCGAGGAGTCCATGTACGGAACCAGACCCAGATCGATGTACACCGCACCGGTATTGTCCTCCAGGCATTTCGCGACCTCCACTCGAAAAGCGGGTGCGCGACTGAGGTCGATGTCCCCCTTCGGCCTGATCACGGTTCCGGCGGGAACTTTTTCAGTTTCGACTTCGATGTTCTGTTGTGAAGACATGATGTCCTTGCTTTCAGCGCGGGGTGTTGGAGTTTTCTGTGCAGTCGATCTTCTTCGGCCTGAGATGCTTCATCAGGGTGACTCGCATCCCCATGTCATCCCGTTTTTCAAATGTGCATTCGTCCATGACGTCCTTGATGATGTGGACACCCAGTCCTCCCGGCTTGATGTCCTCGAGATCCCGACCGCAGATGTCGTCGGGTTCGATCTGACGGGCTTCATCCTCGATGACGATCCTGATCCCTTTTTCCTCGCCCTGCACAAGCCAGATGGAAAGATTGATGGGATTGCCTGCTTCGAGTCCGTATCCGTGGCGGATGATGTTGGTGAGGGTCTCGTCGACCGCCAGAGCGATGTGTCCGGACTCCACCACGTCGAATCCGATCGTCTGGGTGAGGGAGAGGATCATTCCACGCACGGAGGCGAGGTACTTCGGATTGCTTGTCAGATGGACTCGGATGTCGGGATCGTTCGGGGTGGAGTTCATGATGCCATCTCCGTGTCCGTCATCGTCTCCACCGGAGGTTCGATGGCGATCTCCTCCGTGCCGTTGCTTTCGAGGGCGTATGCACGCCATCTCTGGACGGCATCGAAGCGCACCGCGCTTGGATCGAAGAATCGATAGCCCAGATCGTCGCCACTGATCTCGGTCAGGCCGCTGATCGCCATGAA
>CABYSN010000025.1 GCA_902521645.1 Planctomycetota bacterium | reverse complement strand
CATGGGCGGGGTCATCGGCGGGGGTTCCATCGAGAATGGTGAAGCTGGCGTCATCAGCCCTGTGGAGTGCTGCGAGCGAAAGAAGCGACGCGCAGGAGAGCGCCATCGCGGCCTCGTCCTGCTGGCCGACGATCAGCAGGTTGGCACCCGTCTGTCTGCGAAAAGCCGCTGCCGTGGGATCCTTGATCGCGATGGCGTCGCCCAGCCAGGCGGAGGCGCGCAGGACGTTCGGCTCGGGCGTGGTCTTGATCGCCACTTCCAGTGGTCGGTTCTCGGAGATTCGTGCAGGCTTGCTTCCTTCGAAGACGATCGTGTTCGCGTTGGTCTCATGGGTCTTCGCCATGTCTTCGACGCGTTCAAGGCATTCGTCGCGAACGGAATCATCGAGCCAGCACACCTGGAAGGGGCTGTTTCCTTCGATCAGTCCGCTCTGGTCGTTGTAGATCGCTTCGCCCGGTCTCGACAGGAGTCTCGCCGCTGAATTGTCGTCGGAGAGGATCACCTGAGAGTCGCTTTCCGAGCATTGCAACGCGATTCGAACCCCCATCTGGCCCATGGTGCTTCGAGCAAGCGAATACGCGCCTGCCAGTGTCTGCGAGCCGAGCACGACGTGCATGCCGAACGCCCGGCCTTGTCTGACAAGTCTGTCCAGCAGAAGCGAGGCCTCCTGGGAGATCTTGTCGTCCTCGACGAAGAGCTCCTGGAATTCATCGATGATGAGAAGCACTCTGGGCATCGGTTGTCCGTTTTCGAGTGCTCTGAATCCTGCGAGGTCCTGGACGCCGAATGTCCGATACAGATCACCGCGTCGTTTGAGCTCCTCGTCCAGCCCCTTGAGGACACTCACTCCGAATTCACGATCACTCTCGACCGCGACCGCTCGTGCGTGCGGCAGGTTGTGGCTTGCATAGGTCTTGAACTCCACGCCCTTCTTGAAATCGACCAGCCAGAATTCGACTTCGTCAGGTGAGTACCAACAGGCCAGATTCGTGATGAGGGCATGCAGCAATGTCGACTTGCCGGAACCCGTCTTGCCGGCGATGAGTGCATGTTGTGCGGTGCCGACTCCGAGAATGAGCTGCTGAAGCTTGGTCGCTCCGGTCCGTCCGAGGTTGACCGCGAGGTTGTTCCGGCTCGAACCCGTCCAGAATTGATCCGGTTTCGGGGCGATCATCTGGAAGGGGACCTCCACGCGATCGGCCTGGACCGAAGCGGCTCCGGTGCCGTTCGCGATGGTCGTGATCAGCTCCTCGGATGGTGCGCTTTCGATGGTGAGTGCGACGTTCTCCAGATGCGGGCGTTGGAGATGCCAGCGGCCTTTCCTGCCGATGGCGTGCACCGCATGCGCGTGCAGCGTCTCGAGGTCGACTGATTCCGGCATCTCCCGCTTCAGGTCCCGCATCAGAATCAGATACACGCCGCATCTGGGTCCGCTGGTGGCGATCGAGGCCAGTCTCTTGCAGGCCACGTCGGTGAAGTTGGCCGGAAAGTCGCTGATCACCAGGAAGCGCAGCGGTTCCGCGATCTCGCCGGCAGCCTCGTTGTAGTCGATGATCGATTCGAATTCGTTGCGGAGGTATTTCTGAATCACCGTTTCCATGTGTTCGGTGATGTCGAGCAGTCGTTGTTCGATGTGTCTGGTTTCGGTCCATATCCGATCGTTCACCAGTTTTTCGTCGTGGTCTGCCAGATGCATGAATCCCGCGAACGCCTCGCCCAGGCCGACCGGGTCGAGGATCGTGAATCGAACCTTCGAGGGCGGCATGGTCGCAAGAAGGCGTGCCATAAGCGCACGCAGCATGGCAAGGGATTGGTCTCTGGTCTCCGCATCCGATTCGATGATGAGGCTGCATGTCTCGGGGAAGCTGAGAAAGGCGGGAAGGTCGAGCTCCGACGGCATCGGATGCGAGAAGCGTTCCTCCGTCGGGGTCGCTTCCTGCACGTCGTTCCGGTCGTACTTGAGTGTCCCAAATGGGATCATGTTGGGGAACTCCGAGGTCGGACTCCATGCGTCCCATCGCTCCGAATCGAACGGGGGGTGTTCCTCTCCCGTCACCGAGGTGACCTTTCTGAAGACGTCGTGTGCCGCGTTCATACCCGTCTGCCAGTCGATGGTGATCGCTTTCTGGGCCGCATCGAACTCCGCGCCGATCGAGTCGAGTCGTTCCTGGTGTCGTTGCGATTCCGCCTCCGTCTCATCGTCGAATCTGCTTCTGGCGGCACTGGTCGCCTCGGTCCAGGTGGTCTCGATCTCGAGCATCCTTTCGGAGTGCGTCGATTCGAGTCGTTCGGTCTTCTCCGGCAGCTTGTATTCGAGATCCGAAAGCAGGGTCTCCTGTTCCCGTCTGGAATCCTCGATCAGTGGTGGGTATTTCTCAGAGGCCTTTCGGATCTCGAGGTCACGCGTATGCACTGCCTGCTGCTCGAGTTCGACCTGGGCTTTTCGTGCTTTCTCGATCAGCAGTTCGGCGGTCATTCTGGTGTCCTGCATGGCTTCCGCCATCGGTTTCCAGCAGGTTGCGACGTGTTTTCCGGCGACGACCCAGCAGACGAGGGTGATGAGGAGGCCGACGGCGAGGCCGATTCCGATCTCGGTGATGATCGCGGCGAACTCAAGGGACTGCTCCAGAGCCCATCCGATGGTGCCACCAGCCGCGGCTCCGAAAAGAATGATGAGCAGCGGCACGCCTCCGCGGAGGATTCTCGCGAATTTCAGGGCCTTGAGATTGTTCAACGCGTCGACCGCCTGATGGGTGGCTTCCGTGAACACGGTCTCCGGATCATCCGACATCCCTTCCTGTCGTTGGTTCGTGACCGGTCGAGCGGTGGATGGTTTCTGGCGATAGCGACGGACTTCCGTCCTTGCCAATTCGCAGACTTCCTCGAGTTCGAGGATGCGGGTCTCGACCTTCTCCCGAAGTTTCTCGAAGTTTTCGCGTGGAGTCGTCTCGGATGCTTCGTAGACCGCCTCGGCAAGCCAGTTGGCTTCGTCGAATCGCTGCTGGAGTTCGGTGATTCTGGACTGGGCGTGCTCCTCGATTCTTCTTCGTTTGGATCGGTAGTTCCGCTCGAGTTCGCTCATCGACTTCTGGTATGAGGCGTTTTCCCTGTCGTTGTCGGTGTCTCGGGCCTGGTCCTGTTCACGAGTGGCCTTTTCGAAAGCGATTCGTATTCCGGCGATCGTGGCTCGATGAAGTTCGGCCTCTTCAGCGAGCGATGCCTCATTGGCAGCTCGCGATTCCCGGTCCCGTTCGGCTCGATCACGAGAGCCGTTCACGATGAACTCGATCGCATTGTCGAAGGACTCGAGAGGAGAGGGGCTCCTTCCGGTTTCGCGGTTGTTCATGTTTCCTGTCGGTTTCGAGTCAGTCACGTCATCGTTTCTCTGTGCGTTTCGGGTCAGTCGTCCTGGCAGTCCCTGCGTACGGCGCTCATCACTTCACTGATCGTGTCCATGGCCTTGAGGCTGCTGCGGACCTGGGACTCGAACTGATCCACGTGGTTCTTCTCGAATGCGCGACTCGCGGAGTCGTTCCATGACTCCGAAGCCTGTTCCCACTTTATTCGCAACTCCCTGGTGGCGGATGCGAGTTTCATCTTCGCTGATGTGACGCTCATGAGTCCTCCTCCGCCGCTTCAGGCATCTCTTCGCCGGTGCCTCGGCTCATCGATCGGGCTTCGTCCTCGTCGAGAAGACGGTTCAGTTCGTCCTCGGCTCCTGACTTGCCGGAGGCGTAGGCTTCCAGATGTTCGAGGATCTTCCCGAGCAGGGCCACCGCCATGGGAACGTTCCGTTCGGCCATCGCCGACACCGGTTGTACATGCCCTTTGTACAGCGCGTATTCCCGCTCCAGGCGATTTCGCCATCGTTTCGTGTGTTCCAATCTCTCTTCTGCCGACTTGAGGTGCCTGACGGCGCGTGCGAGTTCCACTTTCTCATCGACCACCGACGGGCGGCCATCCTTGTCGTTGCCCTGCATCTGCTTTCGATAGAGCGCGCTCTTCGCTCGGGTCACCATTTCCTGGCGTTTCTGGATCTGTCGGCGCCAGTGTTGAATCCTGTCACGTTCCAGCCAGACGATGGCTCGTTCGATCTCGCTGTCCGCTTCGATCAAGGCGACCTTGACGGTGTCTCCGAATTCGACGAGGGACCCCCGAAACTTATCGATCGACCGGAGGTCGAGAACTCGTGCCTGTCCTTCTTCGCTCATCGTTGCTGCAGGTAGTCATCGATACGCTGTGCCTTGCGGAGAAGGAAGGGTATCTGTGTTTCGGAGACCTTGAGAAAGCGTTTGAGGACCTTGCTGGTCTGGTCGAATTCCTCCGCGAACTTCGCGTGCTCCTGGTCACGCCAGGTCGACTCGAGGGCGCCGAATCTGGCTTGAAGGGATCCCATCTGGGCCTGGACTTCGGTATTGAACTTTTTGAGGTCCGCGGCGAATCTTCGAAGTTCTCCGGGATCTGCAACTGCCTTGGCCATCTATGATTCTCCTGATGAGCGACTGCCTGTTCCCTCAGAGTGTAGTCTAAGGCAGGTTTATGGAGAGAACCATGGAAACCAGAAATCTGATCGACGGCCAATGGGTGGACGCTGGCGATGGCGCCAGGATGCCCGTGCTGGATCCATCCGACGGGAGCTTGATCGCCCATGTTCCGGCATGTGGTGAGGCCGAGGCTTCTCGAGCGGTGAATGCGGCCGCACGTGCGTCTCCTTCATTTCAAGCCATGGCGACATCGGATCGAATCGTGCTGCTTCACGGCATCTCCGCATTGATGGCCGAAAGAATCGATGATCTCGCCGAACTGCTGACGCGTGAACAAGGCAAGCCCATTCTCGAGTCTCGGGGAGAGGTCGAGTATGCAAGGAGCTATCTGGATGGCGCCGCATTCGAACTGGAGCGTCAGCCGCGGGAAACCGTGGTCGATCCGGAACTGACAGGTAAGAACATCGTGATCCGTCCCACCTCGCTCGGAGTCGCCGCATTGATCACGCCCTGGAACTTCCCCTATGCGATGCTCACGAAGAAGCTCGGGCCCGCCTTCGCGATGGGGTGTCCGGTCGTCGTCAAGCCCTCGGAAGAGACTCCGCTGAGCACTCTCGCCTTCGCCCGGCTCTGTGTTGATGCGGGTGTTCCCGATGGTTTTCTCAACGTCGTCACCGGGGATCCTCTTCCCATCGCCTCGTCTTTCTTCGACTCTCCTGATGTCAGGATCGTCTCGTTCACAGGTTCCACCGCCACGGGGCGGGCGTTGGTCACGGCATCCAGTCGCAGGCTTCCGCGTCTGGCGCTCGAGCTCGGTGGGCATGCGCCTTTCATCGTTCTCGAAGACGCCGACATCGAATCCGCAGTCTCCGGCTTGATGGTCTCCAAATTCAGAAACGGCGGACAGACCTGCGTTTCGCCCAATCGAATCATGATTCATCGTTCACATCAGAGCGAATTCGTGGAACGGCTCGCGGATCGCATGGGAGCTCTGGTCGCCGGGCGCGGGCTTGAGCCCGGGACGACGCTCGGTCCCATGATCAACGATGCCGCCGTGGAGAAGATCGAGAAGCATGTCGAGGATGCCCTGCGCCACGGTGCAGAGCTTTTCATGGGTGGCGAAAGAGTGCACGTCGATGGTCTCGCGTCACGTTTCTATGAGCCGACGATTCTTCTCGACTGCACCTCGGAGATGCTGTGCTTCAACGAGGAGACATTCGGTCCGGTCTGTCCGATCATGTTCTTCGATGACGTCGAGGATGCGATTCGCATCGCGAACGAGCTTCCCTATGGTCTGGCGTCCTACGTCTGGGGATCGGATTCCGTCCAAGCGCTCGGCGTCGCCGAGAGGTTGCATACTGGAATCGTCGGAATCAACGACCCGGCACCGGTCACATGCTGGACTCCATTCGGAGGACGGAAGCAGTCAGGTTGGGGAATCGAGGGTGGTGCCGGCGCTCTGGATGAATATGCGCCTCCCAAGACCTATTCAATCGTCGATTCCGAGGGTTCAACGGGCCAGAGATGAAAACAGGCGCCCGTCGAAACGGGCGCCTGTCGCGTGCTGTGAAACCGACCTCTTCAGATCAATCCTCGGCTCCTCCGACGAAGCTCGAAAGCCTCTGCCTTCGGACCGGATGCTGGAGCTTCCGGATCGCCTTCGACTCGACCTGCCTCACACGTTCGCGGGTGACCTTGAAGATTCTTCCGACTTCTTCCAGGGTGTATGTGTATCCGTCTCCGATGCCGTAGCGGAGCTTGAGGATCTCTCTTTCGCGGTAGGTGAGTGTCTTGAGGACATCGTTGATTCTCTGGCGAAGCATGTCGCTCGTGGCGCTGTCCGACGGGGATTCCTGGCGCTCGTCCTCGATGAAGTCTCCGAACTGCGAATCCTCGCTCTCGCCGACCGGTCTGTCCAGCGAGATGGGGTGACGCGAGATCTTCATCACACGGCGTGTTTCATCGATCGGCATCTTGGCCTTGAGTGCGATCTCCTCGACCGTCGGTTCTCTTCCGAGTTCCTGAAGAAGATTCTTCTGGATGTTTCGGAGCTTGGACATGGTCTCGATCATGTGGACAGGAACACGGATCGTGCGTGCATGATCCGCGATCGCGCGTGTGATCGCCTGTCTGATCCACCAGGTCGCATAGGTCGAGAACTTGTATCCACGCTTGTACTCGTACTTGTCGACCGCACGCATCAGGCCGGTATTGCCCTCCTGGATGATGTCGAGGAAGGGAAGCCCTCTGTTTCTGTACTTCTTCGCGATCGAGACCACGAGTCTGAGGTTGCCTCCGGAGAGATCACGCTTGGCCTGTTCGTATTCAACGAAGACCCGTTCGATGGTCGAGATACGGGTGGTCATCTCTGGGATTTCCTCGACCATCAGCGAGGTGAGGCCCTCGAGTTCCTCGCTCATCACGAAGGTGTCTTCGGGATCGTATCGGTCCGGGTGCTTTTCGGCCTTCGCGAGACGGCGCTTGAGGTCCGCCATCTTCCGGTTGATGGCCTGAAGCTTTCTGAGCAGGGGTTGGATCCGACCCGTTCGAATGCAGCATTCCTCGAGAAGTGTCGCGATCTTTCGTCGTCTTCCATTCATGTCCTCACGGATCGATTGGATCTTCTTCTCGTTCTCGCATTCGCACAGCTCCTCCCAGGATTCCTGGTTCAACTGGAGCAGGCGCTTGACCGTCCTGGTGTTGTACGGAATTCTGGCTGCGACCTTCTCCTTGGCGTTCTCTTCCGCCGTCGAGATGCGCATCGTCCGGTCGAAGGGGAGGTTCCCCTCATGGACCTGGTCGAGGATGTCGACCGCCTGCTGCGCCGCATAATCCGATTCGAGAACCATGCGTCTGAAGATCATCCGAGTGGTCTCGATCTTCTTGGCCAGACGGATCTCCTCCTCGCGAGTGAGGAGTGGAATGGTGCCCATCTGCGTCAGATACATTCTGATGGGGTCGTCGATTCGCTTGGAGCCTTGCTCATTGATCGCCTGTTCGACCGCGGCCTTGGCCTCGGCCGCGTCCATGATCTCTTCCTCGGCCTCCACCTGTTGCCCGGGTGCGACTTCGCCCTCTGCGGCACGTGCGTTGCTCGTGCCGGTGCTGGCCGGTGGATCGTTGGATTCCCTGGTCTCGGGATCAGGAGCAGGCGCTTCGTCATCCTCGATCATCTGCATGCGAGGTGTTCTCGCCGGCTTCTTCGGGTCGTCCCGCTGGAACTTGAGATCGGTCTCGAGCGGTGCGGCGAATGTCTTCCATCCGTGACGATCCACTTCGATCTGATCCGCGATGCGAATCCCGGAAAGTTTGACGAGGACCAGGATTTCGTCGATCCGATCAGGGTCGACGAAGGCATCCGGAAGCACGGTGTTGATCTCTTCGTAGCAGATCCATCCACGTTTCATGCCGTGTTCGAGGAGGCCCTTGAGCGAGCCTGAGAGTGATTCGATGTTTGCAGTCACTTTGACAATTCTCCAGTGGGGGGATCAACGTCGACGGCGCTGGCCTTGCGCCTTGTAGGGGTTTGGATTCACGGGTTTCTTGGGTCGTTCCACGCGTGGGATGACGGTTCGATCGGAACCTCTCATGCGCAGCATTTCAAGTCTTTCGCCAAGTCCGACGCTCTGTCGCGCGTCGCCAGAATTGGACTGTTCCGAGGCGAAATGTTCGAGTCTGTTGGTTCTTGCGAGGTCGTCGCAGAGGCGGGCCATCATCACCGTCAGGGAGTCCTCGGAGTTCTCCATGATGGCGGTCCCGTACCGATAGAGATCGGTGACGAGCATCGCGGTCGATGGCTCCTCGGCGGCCAGGAGCAGCTGGTCGATCGCCGGGGCCTCTCCGGCTTCGATCGCTGGAATGAGGATGTCCGCAAGCGCGCGATGGCGAGCCTCGAGGAAATGCTCCGGCGGGAACAGTTCCGTCGCGGGGAGCATCATGCCCTCTCCGGCATCGACGCATTCCCGGGCGAGTTCGGGGTTGCAGATGAAGAATGCGAGCACGCGTCTTTCGGCCTCGAGTCGTCTGGTGGAGATCTCCGCTTCGGTATCCTTGGGTTCAAGGATGATTCCGTTTTCCTCGAGGATCATTTCATCCCCGGGTCCGGAGGAGGCCTCGAAGCTTGCGCGCGGACTTCTTGCCATCCGTCTTCTCTTCGCCAGATTCTTGGTCAGATCCGATTCGGGAATTCCGGTGATCATCGAGATGGAGTCGAGGACCAGGTGCTTTCGGGTCCCCGATGCGTTTTCAAGGCCCAGTCCGGCAAGCCGATCGATGAGCTGCTCGATCGTCTTCTGGCGGGCGGTGACTCCGTCGGAATCCCGGAATCTGGCTCTGAATCCCTTGACGATGTGCTCGAGAATGTCGGTCGCGCCTTCGAGCGCCTCGGTGAAGGCGGCACGGCCTTCCGGGGTCTTCAGCATGTCGTCAGGGTCGGCCCCTTCGGGCAGGGTGCAGATCTTCACGTCGATGTCGCAGTCGAAGAAGATCTCGGAGGCTCTGTCCGCGGCTTTCTGCCCGGCCTTGTCTCCATCGAAGAGGAGAGTGACCTGATTGCAGAACTGCTGGAGTTTTCTGGCATGGGCTGCGGTCAGTGCCGTGCCCAGGGTGGCGACGGTGTTCTTGAAGCCGGCCTGATGGCAGGCGATGGCATCGGTGTAGCCTTCGACCACGATCGCCTGGTCGGCGTCAATGATCGGTTTTCTTGCAAGGTGCAGTCCGTAGAGTGTTCGTGACTTGTCGAAGAGGGCGCTTTCCGGACTGTTGAGATACTTCGGCTGGTCGTCATCGGAAAGGCTTCTCGCGCCAAATGCGATCGGACGGCCCAGTTCATCGCAGATCGGAAAGATCAGGCGGTTTCTGAAGACGTCGTAGTGGCCGTTCCCTTCATTTCTCGCCTTGACCAGGGAAGCCGCTTCGAATGCTGCGAAGGGGATGGCTTTGGCATCGCCGGATCGCGCATGCTGATCGAGTTCCTTGATGCGCGTGCACAGGCCGTCCCATGCATCGGGTGCGATTCCAAGCATGAAGGCTTCCGACATCTCCTCGTTGATGCTTCGTCTTTCCAGCAAGGCTCTGGCGTCCCGGCCCACGGTCTTCTCCTGAAGACGACGCCGGTACCAGCGTGCGGCCGCGTCGGCGGCTCGCAGTAGTGATTTCTTGTTCGTCGCAGGATCGCTGGGGGGTCCGTCGTGAGGAGCGTGTTCCAGTTCGATGCCAGCTCGTTCCGCGAGCGCTTCGAGGGCTTCGGGGAAGGACATCTTGTGATAATCCATCATGAACCCGACGGCGTCTCCGCTTGCTCCGCATGCGAAACAATGGAAGAACGGTCGTCCCTTGTGGCTGACGATCGAAAGTGACGGCTTGGTGTCGTCATGAAAGGGACACACCCCGACATGCTCGCGTCCCTTTGGTTGGAGGGGGACGTGTTCGCCGACCAGCTTCACGAGATCGGTGGCTTCAATGATCCGATCTCTCTCGTGATTTTCAAATCTTCTTGACAAAGCTGATGCCCTTGCAACTTCGAACTGACCATACGATCCGCTTCCGCGGCCGAGTGGTCGTTCCTTCTCACGTTGATGATGTCGTCTCCAAAGGACACGTCCGTCGTGTCTTTCTGACACGGTTCATCGTGAGAGCGGGATTCGAGTACTCGACCTGTAGGGGCTGGAGGGCATCGATATTCCTGCGCCTGCCGATCGAAATCGGTCGAAGAGCCACGGAATCTTGTTTTCCAGTCCGAACGTTCTATTTTACTCCACCCATGCCGTGCGTCAAATCGTGGTGGAAATTCTTGAGAACTTGCAAGAATAAAAAACCCTCATTGAGAGGGTTTCAAGACAATCAGGTGCGGTTGTGATCTCTGGTGCGCCAGAAATGGTCCATTATCAGGCTTCTGAGGCCTGTTTTCTGGTCCAGGTGTATTTGCGCTTGGATGGCTTGACGACCATTCCCAGGCGAATCGCCTTGGCCGAGACCTTGACCTTCTTGGTCTGCCCATCAATCACGGCATTCACGTTCTGCAGGTTCGGCTTGAACTTGCGCTTGGTGCAGGCAGTGATCTTGGTACCGACACCACCGAGGTACTTCGGTCGACCGCGGAGGCGGTACTTGTTACCGGTACGAGTGCTCTTACCTGTGAAATGGCAGACCCTAGGCATGGGCAAGCTCCTGAAACGTGGTTAAACGAACGGGGGAGCATACCTGCTGAGCGCTTCCGGGGCAAGGGGAACAAGGAAAGAGGCCTGCTCGGGTGAGATGTCTTCTTCAAGCTGTGTTGAAGGACCGGTAATCAGCCTGAATGGCGTCTTTTCAGGCGCTTTCCTTCTGGATTCTCTGCGAGGAAAGCTCCTGAAGGGGGGTGTTGTTCCTGATGGCGTCCGCATTGACCGTGAACACGAAACCCTCGTACTGGGGCTCTGGAAGATCGTAGAGCTTGTCGAGCATGATCTCATCCAGAACGGCTCGAAGCGCCCGTGCGCCCGTCTGGCGCTTCAGTGCCCGGTCAGCGATCTCTTCCAGTGCATCGGTCGTGAATTCGAGTTGTGATCCTTCGATGCTGAAGAGGTGCTGGAATTGTCGCACCAGCGCGTTCTTGGGCTCGGTGAGGATTCTGATCATGGCCGCAACGTCCAGAGGCATCAGCGGGCAGACGATCGGGAGGCGGCCCACCAGCTCCGGAATCAGGCCGAATTCCAGGACATCGTCCGGCGTGATCTGAGACAGCAGTTCACGTGTCTCCTGGCTGTCGCCCTTTTCGGGACCGTTCTGAGCGAATCCGATCCTGCTCCGTCCGACACGGCGGCGGATGATCTCGTCGATGCCGACGAAAGAACCTCCGCAGATGAACAGGATGTGTGATGTGTCCATCTGAATGTACTGTTGTTCAGGGTGTTTCCGGCCGCCCTGGGGGGGGACGTTCGCGACGGTGCCCTCGAGCATCTTGAGAAGCGACTGCTGGACTCCTTCACCCGAGACGTCCCTGGTGATCGACACGTTCTGCGAGGTCTTGCCGATCTTGTCGATCTCGTCGATGTAGATGATGCCGCGCTGGGCATTGTCAAGATCGTAGTCCGCACCTTGGAGCAACTTCAGAAGGAGATTCTCAACGTCTTCACCGACATAGCCGGCCTCGGTGAGCGTGGTGGCGTCTCCGATCGCGAATGGGACGTTGATGGTTCGGGCGAGCGTCTTTGCAAGCAGCGTCTTGCCGGTGCCGGTGCCACCGATCAGCAGGACGTTGCTCTTGTCGATCTCGACGTCGATCTCTTCCTTGTCCGCTTCGACCAGTCGCTTGTAGTGATTGTGCACGGCAACGGAGAGAGCACGCTTGGCCTGGTCCTGGCCGATGACGTAGTCGTCGAGGAATTCCTTGATCTCACGCGGGGTTGGGATCTTCTGGAAGAGCTGTCGTTTCGAGGAGACCCGTCGTTTCTCTTGTTTGAAGATGTTCTGGCACAGGTCCGTGCACTGTCCGCAGATGTAGACGTCGCTGGGGCCTTCGACCATGGGACCGACTTCCCGGGAGGTCTTGCCGCAGAACGAACACGTCGTGACCTTGCGGCCGCGGAATCCGCCTCCTCCACCACCATCCGATGAGCCACCGCCGCCAGCTCCCGAGCCTTCATCGCCCTGGCCTGGGCCGCCGGGGCCGCCAGCGGAGCCCTCTGAACCGGATGCCAGGGGTTGCGGGCGAGTGGAGTCGTGTTGTGCGTCTTTTGGTGACATCGGTATTGCCATTCATTTCAGTCATTGATCAGGTGGATCAGGTCGTTGAAGACCTGCAGAGCCTTTTATGCCAGCTTGTTGCGAGTGTATCGGAGGGGGCGACCCGCGTCTCGACCCGGGTCTTCAATCGGGTGGATCTGGAGTCGAATTCTCCGATGATTCGGTTTGTGAGGACTGTTTTCGAGGTCTTATTCGATCAAGTTCCGCCCTGGTTTCCGGTGAGACTCCGGATTGGACTCGTGAGATGATCTTTGCTTCGGCGATTTTGAGTTCTTCGGATGAGATCTTTCCTTCACGATGAAGGGTCCTGAGATCGCCGAGGCTGAATCCGATCTGCTCGGGGCCTTCCGTGGACCGCATCCACTTCCGGATGACTCCGATGATGGCGCCGCCGATCAGAACCAGCACCACCAGGGCGAGCAACCAGGGCCATAGTTCGGAGAAGGCCTCGTTCCCGGAACTCTCCGTCGATCTTTGGACCGCTGCAAGCATGCCGGAGACTCACTTCGTCTTCTTGGTGGTCTTTTTCTTCGACTCAGTCTTGCCGCCGGCTTTCTTGGCCGTCTTCTTCGCAGTCTTCTTGGCGGTCTTCTTGGCAGTCTTCTTGCTGGTCTTCTTGGCTGCCTTCTTGGCGCCACCCTTGCGTGCCTGAGCCTTGGCTTCCGCTTCCTTGTTCCAGTCCGAGGCGGGGACTTCCGACACGTCGGCCTGGTCGACGATTCGATCGGCCGCCTTGTGTTCCATGATCTGTCGGGCGACTTCCTGCAGACCGCCGGTCTTCTGAAGTTCCGTGCGAACGGCATCGGGGCGTTCGCCTCGCTGCTGGGCCATCATGGCGATGCGGCCATTGACTTCCTGGTCACTGACATCGATGTCGAAGTGGCGCGCCACCTTGTCCATGATGAAGAGCAGCTTGAGTCTGTTGATCGCCTGCTCCTGGGTCTGGTCTCGCATCTCGGCAAGTTGTTTTTCGACCTGTTCGGGGTTCTCTCCCTTGTAGAGAAGGTCCATCCGCTGGCGTTCGATGGTTCGTGCGACCTGTGCCTCGGAGATCTTCTGAGGCAGAGCGAAGGTGGTGTTTTCGAGGAGATACTCGAAGACCTGTTCGCGTTCCGCGGCTCGCTGCTCCTGGTCCCGGCGGTTCTCGATTTCAAGTTGGAGTCGTTCGCGAAGCATCGATTCATCTTCGAGTCCGAAGGTGGCCACGAGCGTCCCGGTGTCGAGCGGTGTGACGCGTTCGGCCTCCGAGATGTGGAAGTGAATCGTGATCTTTTTATCGCGAAGCTCCGATCGTTCGTGCGCGGGGGGGCCGACGGTTTCGAAGACGATGTCGGATCCCACCGCCGCGCCTTCGAGGTGTTCCGAAAGATCTTCAAGCAGAAGGCCCAGGACTGGTCCCTTGCCTTCATCTCCGACGTCCGGCACGACGACCAGCGTCTTGTCGGTTTCGAAGAAGACTCCGTCGTGGTCCTCGACGTCCACCTTTGCCCGGCCGACGAGTCTGTCGAGCGGCTGGAAGTCCTTCTTGACCGTTTCAGGAGTACCGAATCTGTAGGCCAGGCGCGTGATCTCGGCATCGACATGTGACTCATCGATCTCGAACATCGGCTTCTTGATCGCGACGTTCTCGAGTTTCGGGAGGTCGAACTCCGGGGCCACTTCGATGGCGACCTCGAATGAGAATGCCTTGCCCTCTTCCAGAGGCTTCTCCATCAGTTCTTCCGCGAAGTCGGGTTCGCCGACGACTCGAAGCTCCTTCTGTTGAACCGCCTGTTGGTAGGCCCCCATGATGAGCTGGCCTCGTGTTTCATTGATCACATCGGCACCGAATCGCTTCTGCAGAAGGTGGCGTGGTGCCTTGCCTTTTCGGAATCCGCGCATCTGAGCCTGGTTCTGCAGGTTTCCGTACGACGCTTCGATTCGCTCGTCGACGACCTCAGCCGGGATCGTGATCGCGAGGGTCCGGGCCGAAGGGCCATCCTCGGTGATGTCGATCTTGAGATTCATTTCGTCTGTGGCGGTGTCCATGAGAGCAGGCCTCGCGATGCTGGCGTTTGGGTCGTGGCGACATTCGTGACACTTCAGGGCTCACGTCGAGCCTGAAGTGGATTCCGAAGCCTACCAGAGCCTCTCCACATACTCCAGCCAAGACGATTGAATAGGGGCCACGCACCCGTTGGAATCGGGCTCAGAGAAGCATTTCCGCGTAGGTGGGCAGGGGCCAGAGATCCGCTGGAACGATGCATTCAAGGGCGTCCGCGGCAGCGCGAGCGGCCTCCATCGCCGGCACCAGGCTTTGGTGGCGGTGGTCCATGGCTTTTTCAGGGCTCTTGAAGGTTCGTCCATTCTGGGATTCGAGGTTCATGAGTGCTTGAACGACTTCCTCGATCGCTTCGATGGTCTCGTGGAGCAGTGCGTCCGTCGCCGGAGAATCGATTCCGGTCGCACGTGTCGCAGCCACCGCATCCGCCAGCTGTGCCTGGCTTCGAACGCCTGCCGGGAGAATCTGGGTTCGAATCATCGTGATGAGGGTGTTGGCTTCAATGTCGAGAATCGCGACGTACTGCTCAAGGAGGATTTCATATCTGGCCTTGAGCTCGCGTGGGCTGAGGACCTTGTACTTGCGGAAGAGATCAAGTGATCGCTTGCTCTTCAAGGTCGGGAGGGCGTCGGCCGTCGAGGTGAGATGGGGGAGGCCTCTCTTCTCCGCTTCGGCCACCCAGTCCTCGTTGTAACCATCTCCGTCGAAGCACACCCTTCGATGTTTCTTCACAACGTCCCGAAGAACCGAAAGAGTCGCGGAGTTCCGCTTGGTCGCGGTCGGATTCTTGCCGGCACGCTTGTTCAATTCGGTCGCGAACCAGTCGAAGCTCTCGGCGATCATCGTGTTGAGGACGGTGTTCGGCCAGGCGACCGATGTGTTTCCACCGACGGCGCGAAGTTCGAACTTGTTCCCCGTGAATGCGAACGGGCTGGTGCGGTTCCGGTCACTCGAGTGGCGTGGGATCTTGGGAAGCTGCTGCGCCCCGAGATCAAGCGTGCCCGCCTTCTTGGTGCTGTTGGTCTTTCCGGCTTCGAGCTGGTCGAGGATGTCCGTCAGCATCTCGCCGAGATAGATCGACATGATCGCGGGCGGGGCTTCATTGGCACCCAGTCGGTGGTCGTTTCCAGCGGTACCGATCGAGGCTCTCAACAGATCGGCATGAAGATCGGTGGCTCGGATCACCGAGCACAGGAAGACCAGGAACTGGAGGTTCGAGTGGGTCTCGTTTCTCGGGTCGAGCAGATTGACGCCGGTGTTGGTCGAGATCGACCAGTTGTTGTGCTTGCCCGAACCGTTGATCCCCGCGAATGGCTTTTCATGAAGGAAACATCTGAAGCCATGCTGCGCGGCGACCTCGTGGAGCACGTGCATGGTGAGCATCTGGTGGTCCGCCGCCACGTTGGCGTTCTCGAATGTCGGGGCGAGCTCGTACTGTCCGGGAGCGACTTCGTTGTGCCGGGTCTTGACTGGAATGCCAAGTTCGAAGAGGCGGTTCTCCGCCTCGCTCATGAACGACAGCACGCGATTCGGAATCGCTCCGAAATAGTGGTCGTCGAGCTGATGGCCCTTCGGTGCCGGTGTTCCCTGAAGGGTGCGACCGCAGATCGCCAGGTCAAGTCTCTGCTCCGCGAGATCGCTGTCGACGAGGAAGTATTCCTGTTCGCACCCGAGGGTGGGAACGACCTGCGTGACATCTTCGTCGTCACCGAAGAACTTGACGATTCGAAGGGCGTGTTTGCCCACGGCTTCGAGCGACCGCATGAAGGGGGTCTTCTTGTCGAGAGCCTCTCCAGTCCAGGAGACGAAGGCAGTCGGAATGCACAGGGTGCCGACACCGTCGGGGCTCTGCAGGATGAATGCGGGACTCGTGGCGTCCCATGCGGTGTACCCCCGGGCTTCATAGGTGTCTCGAATGCCGCCGGACGGGAAGGAGCTCGCGTCGGGTTCGCCTTCGATGAGCGCCTCTCCGGAGAACTTCTCGATGGCATTGCCGTCTCCGGTCGGAGAGAGGAATGCATCATGCTTCTCCGCGGTCGCTCCGGTCAGGGGTTGGAACCAGTGGCAGTAGTGCGTGCAGCCGTGTTCGACGGCCCATTCGCGCATCGCACTGGCGACGGTGTTCGCGATCATCGGATCGAGAGCCTGACCCGCGTTCACGGTTCGTTCCAGGTTCATGAACACTTCCGGTGGAAGTCTCTTCAGCATCACATCACCGGTGAAGGTCAGGCGGCCGAAGATATCCGAAGCACGAGTTTCATTGTTCAGCGACACGTCCGAGCCCTCCTCGATGAAGATGGAATCGATCATGTTCCGACGACTCTCTTCCTGCATGGCTTGTACCCAAAATCCTTTCCGAGCAGGCCTGTCTGGGAGTGGGGATCACAGAGACGTGAGTCACTCGAGGCCTC
>CABYSN010000024.1 GCA_902521645.1 Planctomycetota bacterium | reverse complement strand
CGTCACCCCGAGCGCACACGATGTCATTCGAGGAATCCGCAAAGAAGTTGAAGGCTCTGACCGGCGGCGCCGGAAAGCCCAGAAACCGTCGCCTGCTTCAGTTCAGGGAACGGTTGATCAAGCTGTTCGTACTTGGTTGCGCGATCTTCTCGGTCGCCACGACGGCCTCGATCATCTTCGTCCTGTCGAGTGAAACGCTCTCGTTCTTCAGGACGAACACCTCGGTGGCGTCGGAACCCACGACGCTCGCGGTGACCAGTCAGCAGATCGACGAGGCGCCCACCCTCGAGAACTGGCGGATCGTCGATTCGACGGAACATGAATCACTGTTGACGGATGGAGACTTCAAGGCCGTCACCACGGAATCGGGAACGGTCCTCGTCCCGACGGACGAACTTTCAAAGACCGATGACAGCGATGGAACGGTCACCGGATGGAAGGAAACCGGGACAAGGCATGCTGAAGTCGGTCTTGGCGAGTTCCTCGGGGGCACCGAATGGAACCCCCTGCTGGGTGAGGAGAAGAAGTTCGGCATCTGGCCGCTGATCTCAGGCACACTTCTGATCACGGCGATCGCCGCGGTCTTCGCCCTGCCCATCGGACTGATCACCGCGATCTTCCTGTCCGAATACGCCCCGGAACGACTGAGAAACACCGTCAAACCGATCCTCGAAGTCCTGGCAGGCATTCCCACCGTGGTCTTCGGGTTCTTCGCTCTGACGGTGCTCACGCCAGGTCTGAACTGGATGGGCGAGCTCTACAACAGTCTGGCCAAGGGCGAGTTGGTCTTCGACACCTACAACGCGATGTCGGCGGGACTGGCGGTCGGGATCATGATCCTTCCGATCGTCTCCAGTCTCGCGGAAGACGCGCTTCGGGCGGTGCCCAAGAGCCTTCGCGATGGAGCCTTCGCCCTGGGCGCGACCAGGCTGGACGTCTCACTTCGAGTCGTCGTCCCCGCCGCACTCAGTGGCATCATGGCCTCGTTCCTGCTGGCCATCACCCGAGCGGTCGGCGAAACGATGATCGTCGCGCTGGCAGCCGGCGGTCTCGCGCAGATGGCCTACGACCCGACCGGCCCAGCCCAGACCATGACCGCCTACATGGTTCAGATCTTCCTCGGGGATGCCCCCGCGACCGGTGTCGAATACAAATCGAGCTATGCGGTGGCCGCCGTGCTGTTCCTGATGACGCTCGCCCTGACGATCACGGGCAACATCATCCTGAACCGATTCCGTGAGGAGTACGAGTGATGTCGATCGCCTCCAAGGGAAACGAACTGTCACGACTGACCTCCGCCGGCGAAGCACGTTCCGGCAGAAGACGCGAACTCATCAATCGCATCTTCTACGTGGCCTGTCTCAGCATCACCAGCATCGCCATCGTGGCCCTGACGGTCCTGCTGGTCACGATCGCGGTCGAGGGATGGGAAGGCCTGACGCCCGAATTTCTGAACAACTACGGTTCGCGAAAGCCGGAATCGGCCGGCGTGAAGGCCGCGCTCTGGGGCTCGGTCTGGATCTGCTGCGTGTGCGGCATCGTCGCCCTCCCGATCGGAGTGGGAACCGCGATCTACCTCGAGGAATTCGCGGCCAAGAACCGCTTCACGAGTTTCATCAGAACCAACATCTCGAACCTCGCCGGGGTGCCCTCGATCGTCTACGGCATCATCGGGCTGACGATCTTCGCCCGCATGTTCGGACTTCCGGGCATCGGCACCGAGACCTCGCCCGGACTCACGGTCGGATCGACCTGGTACGACACCTTCTACGACGCGGAAGGTGGCAGGATGATGCGCGAGGTGCCTTCGAGAGACGCACCCGCGCTTCCGCTCGAGACCGGTCAGGCGGCGCTGTTCATCAACGAACTGGATGTCTCCCAGGTCGCGGATGTCGCACTGCCGGCGCAGATCGTCGCGGATGATGCGACCGGATTCACCGTCGTCATCGCACCGGAGGAGATCATGATCACGGTCGGGGAGAGCAGCGCGACACAGGAACGTCCCGGCATGCTCGGGGAGAGTGCCGCGATGAACCCAAGGCCCTGGAACGACACCATCGCCCTGCTGACGTCGGAACGTACGCTCAACGAGACGACATTGAAGGATGCCCCCACTCGAACCTCTCGATGGCTGGAAGGCACCGACGCGCTCGGCAACGACCTGATCGTTCCCGTCCCGGAAGGTCGCAACAGCATCATCACCGGAGACACCGGATACCGGCTTCGCGCCGTGCTGCCGAGAATCACGCGCAGTGAAGCCTCCGCGGAGTCCGACCCGGAGAAGATCGACGTCAGGTATGGCGAGTCGGGCCGAGTGGTCACCGGAAAGACATGGCGTGAATATCGGGTCGCGGGCAAGCGACCGACCCGCTACGTCCTGCGACAGCTGCCCCCCGGAGTCGAAGACGAACCGCTTGCGAACTGGGTCCTGGTCGATCCGAAATACCGGAATGAATTCGTCGAGGTCGGTCGGGAGAACGTCCTTGCCAACGTGGTGTCGGACGATGCCGACACCTCGCGCAGCGCCCGCGGAACCGTCTTCGCCGCCGATGCCATGGAACCGCTCAAGGGCGAACGGATCGAACGTCGCAGCTGGTATTACTTCCAACTCCCCTTCGGCAAGGGCGTCTTCGCGGGTGGCCTCACACTGATGCTGGTGATTCTTCCGGTCGTGATCATCGCGTCCGTGGAAGCACTTCGTGCCGTTCCAAATTCCCTGCGACAGGCCTCCCTCGCCATGGGCGCCACCCAGTGGCAGACCGTGCGCCAGGTCACCCTTCCGGCCTCCATTCCGATGATCATGACGGGGTCCATCCTCGCCATGAGCCGTGCGATCGGAGAAGCCGCCCCGATTCTCGTCCTCGGCGTGGCTTTGTTCATCACCCGAACCCCCGAGAACCTGATGGATCAGTTCACCATCCTGCCGATGCAGATCTACAACTGGGCCGGACGCCCCGGCGATTCCTTCCAGCAGCTCGCGGCTTCAGGAATCATCATTCTTCTGGTGGTTCTTCTCACTTTTAATGCGGCTGCGATCTTGATTCGCCATCGACTCCAGAAGACACTCAAATGATGCATGAGCCCGAGACACAATCACAGCCGTTGGAACGGGATCTTCATGAAGAGGACAATCTCAAGGTGGACGTCATGAGCATTGCAGACCGAGCACCTGAGACGGAAGACACCATGTCGAACACGCCCGCCGCAGCCGCACCGCCCAAGACCATGATCTCCACCCGTGACTTCTCCTCGTGGTACGGGAAGTTCAAGGCCCTTCATGAGCTGAACCTGGACATCCCGGAACGAATGGTGACGGCGCTCATCGGGCCATCAGGTTGCGGCAAGAGCACGTTCCTGCGCTGGATCAATCGAATGAACGACACCATCGCAGGGGCGCGCTCCTCGGGTGGCATGACGCTCGGCGGCGAGGACATCACCGACACTCGATGCGACGTGGTCGATCTCAGACGCCGGGTCGGCATGGTGTTCCAGCGCCCGAATCCCTTTCCAAAGTCGATCTTCGAGAACATCGCCTACGGCGCGAAGCTGCACCGCAAGTACACGCGAGGCGATCTCGAACAGCTGGTGGAACACAGTCTCCGGCAGGCCGCCATCTGGGACGAGGTCAAGGATCGTCTGAAGGACTCGGCGCTCGGGCTCTCCGGTGGACAGCAGCAGCGACTCTGCATCGCACGCGCGATCGCGGTGGGACCGGAAGTCCTGCTGATGGATGAACCGTGCTCGGCATTGGACCCACGCTCGAGTGCCGCGATCGAGGAACTCATTCGCGGACTTCGCGAGCAGTACACCATCGTGGTGGTGACGCACAACATGCAGCAGGCCGCGCGAATCTCAGACATCACGGCCTTCTTCTACGAGGGACATCTCGTCGAGACCGACGAGACCGAGAAACTCTTCACGCGTCCTTCCGAGAAACAAACCGACGACTACATCAGTGGTCGATTCGGCTGAATCAAGAAAGCAGACACCACCCGTGGCCGTAGACCTTCAAAATGACCTCCTTGGACTCAGGCGAGACCTGCTTGCACTCGGCGCCCTGGTCGAACGCCAGGTGGGCAGAGCGTTCGATGCGATGGCACAATCCGACGACGCCATCGCCAAGGACGTGAAAGCGAGCGACGCCGAAGTCGACGCTCTCGATCTCAAGATCGAAGAGGAATGCATGCGACTGCTCGCCCTCGGTTCGCCCATGGCCGGCGACCTGCGCACGATTCTCTCCACGCAACGCATCAGCGGACAGCTCGAGAGAATCGCGGACCTCGCCAAGGGCATCAGCAAAAGAACGATCAAACTCTGCAAGCTCAGTGCGATCAGACTTCCCGAGTCGATCATCGAGATGTCCAACAACACCCGCGCCATGATCGGAGACGCCCTCGAAGCGCTCACCAACGATGACGTCGAACTCTGCCGCAGAATCCGCATGGCGGACGACCTCGTGGACACCCTCAACAAGGAAGTCCTGCTTTGGAGCCGCACGGAGATCACCGGAAACGTGCACAACACCGAAGCGGCGATCCACCTGCTGACGATCGCACAACGCATCGAACGCATGGCGGACATCACCACCTTGATCGCCGAAGACGTCATCTTCAGAGTCGAAGGCAGCAACGTCCGCCACGGGGCGGAATAACCTGACGCCTGCGGCTTTTTCCCCCGACCAATCCGACAATCCGGCGAACAGGACACCGACTTCGAACGTCCTGCTTGTATCGCATGCGGATCGTCGAACCATGACCGGACTCAACACAACTCCAATCATGCACGAAAAGACCGCAGCGCGGGACGCGGAGGACATCCTGCAGCAGACGCTCTCGCTTCTCAGGGACAGACGGCAGACCGTGAGCCAGGACGTCCGGGAGACCGGGATTCAGTCTCGAAGCCATCGCTTTCAATCCGCGGTGTCGCGAACACTTCAGGGAAGCATTCTGCCCGCGGACCAAAGACGCATCCTGATGAACCATGCCCGGGAACTGGGACTGCGGACGTTCGAGGCCACGCTGATGATCGCATTGGCGCAGGACCGGGCCCGCAACGCACCCCACCCGATCGAAGAGGACCTCCTTGCCAATCAGGATGACGGGCATGAACACGCACGACCGATGCAGCGCCCATCGCTGCGTCTGTCGACCGCCGTCGTCACCGGAGTGCTTCTGGGTTCGACACTCATTCTGCTGATGGGCCTCTGACGTTCCGCGAAAATGCGGGCACGCTCCTCATTCGGAACCGGACACCGTCTCGAGCTGCCGACGAAGGTCATCGGGATCGACCTCGGAGTCCTCGAGAATTCCGATCTCCCCGTTGTCATCCTTTCGAGCGAGACCGAGCACCAGCAAGGCATCGAGTGCGGCCTGCTGCTCGGCTTCCTTCTTGGAATTCCCCCAACATGCGGCGAATCGTCTTTCATCGATCTGGACGCAGACCTGAAAACACTTCGCATGATCCGGTCCGCTCTCTTCCACCACGATGTAGGCCGGATTCATGTGACCGAGTCGCTGCAGCACCTGCTGAAGCACCGATTTGAAGTTGTCCTGATGACCCAGGCGGGCGACCTCGTCGATGAGAGGTCGCATCTGTCCGAGAATGAATTCGCGCGCGGCCTGCAGGCCGGCATCGAGATACAAGGCCCCGATCAGAGACTCGAAGACCGCCGCGGCGAGTGACTGCGGAAGCTCCTTGCGTGCGCCCATCCCCTTGCCGAGTTGAAGGAAATCGATCAACCCGAGTTCGGTGGCGAGTTCGGCGCAGGTCCGACGACTGACGATGTTCGACTTGATCTTGGTGAGTTCACCTTCGAGCGAGTTCGGGTAGATCTGATAGAGGTAGTCGCAGATCACGAGTCCGAGCACACTGTCACCGAGAAACTCGAGCCGTTCATTGCTTTCAACCCGACTGTCCGCCTGAGAGGCATGCTTCAGGGCTCGCAGCAGCAGAGCCTTGTCGGTGAAGACGTGGCCGAGAGCGTGCTCGGCATTGAGGAGAATCTGCGGATCCATGAAAGTCGTCGAGACTCCGAGGGGGTGCCTTTGAAATCGACCAGAGTCACCCGAGGACATGGTGGCCTTCCCAAAGGGTCACGGCCATCCACCCTGAAGAAAAACGAACGAGAAGACGAAGACGACAATCACATCGGCTCGAAAAGGCTTCAGGCTCCCCAGAAACCCATGAAGAGGATGGCCCACACGTTATCGGGCACACTTCCGGCCCGTGATCGACCATCGATCTGGCCCGCGAGCGATCCCAGAAATCAGGGTGTGCCCTGGGAATGATTCTGAAGACTGGCCTCGAAGGCCTCTTCACGGTACACTTCGCGACTCGTGATGAGCGTCAACGACTGGCGCTCGATTTCGTGAAAGGTCACAGGATGCATTATCCGAGAAGAGTCAGCCGCATCAAGAAGATCCGCAAGCAGGGCTTTCGTGCGCGCATGAAGACCAGTGCCGGTCAGAAGATCATCAACCGCCAGCGTCGCCGCGGCCGTTCGATCAATGTCCGCTGAGCGATTCTCTCCGTCCGCCGACCCACCTCGACGATCGAGGAGCCATTGACAACGGATGAATGAGCAACCGCCACCAACAGCGGTCCTGGTCGGACTGCGCGCATCTGGCAAGAGCACCGTGGGGGCGGAGCTCGCGGTCGCACTGGGCACGGCCTTTCATGATCTCGACGACCTCGCACTCGAATGCTGCCCCGAACCGGACGTCGCCGCGGTCTTCGCGCGACGAGGTGAACAGGCCTGGCGGGATGCGGAGACACGCGCCCTCGAGACGGGACTCGCCTTCCCGGGGAGCATTCTCGCGCTGGGCGGAGGAGCCCCCATCGTGCCTGAGATCCGGGAACGCCTGAACGAGGAACGACGGTCGGGACGGGTCGTGGTCTTCTGGCTCGACGCACCCGACGAAGTGCTCGCACGACGTCACGGCACCCACGATCGGGACCGACCTCCGTTGCTCGAGGACGAGTCGCAGCGACCGCTCGATCCACTCGAGGAATGCAGAAGACTTCGATCACTTCGAAGCGAGGCCTACGAGACGCTGAGCGACCATCTCATCGATGCGGACGCCGCGACCGACGAGGTGGTCCGGACGATTCTCGACACCGGTACACTGCAGTCAGGAGCTGACACATGACCCCTCAGGACACGGGACCGAAGACCCCCGCCCCACCGCGTGTGCGACGCGGTCGGGAGGTGCCTCTGGAAGGGCTGCAAGGCCGGACCGTGGCGCTGCTGGGATATGGCAATCAGGGAAGAGCCCACGCCTTGAATCTCAGAGATTCCGGCCTGGAGGTTCGAGTCGGAGCTCGCGAGGGTGTCGGTGCTCTGACCGCCAGGCAGGACGGCTTCGAAACGATGACGATCGAAGAAGCGACGTCGGTCGCCGACCTTGTGATCATCGCCCTGCCGGATGAGACGCAACCCGATCTCTTCGAGACGAGCATCCGACCGAACCTGAGACCGGGCGTGACGATCGGTTTCCTTCATGGCTTCGCCGTGCATCACCAGATGCTGACGCTCCCCGAAGGGATCGGCGTGGTGATGATCGCCCCCAAGGGACCGGGCGTCACCTTGCGTGACCGTTTCGTGGAAGGTGGCGGCATCCCCTGCCTCCTGTCCGTCCACACGGATTCCACGAACGGCGACGCCGAAGCCCTCGCCCTCGGCTGGGCGGCGGGCCTCGGATGCGGACGGGCGGCGGTGCTCGACACCACCTTCGCCGACGAGACGCAGACCGATCTGTTCGGCGAACAGGTGATTCTCTGCGGCGGGCTCAACGCCCTGGTGGTGGCCGCCTACGAGACGCTGGTCGATGCCGGCTATCCACCGGAACTGGCGTACATCGAATGCTGCCAGGAAGTGAAGCAGGTGGCGGATCTGATCCAGGAACGCGGACTGGCCGGAATGCGGGCGGCGATCAGCAACACCGCGGAATTCGGAGCCTACGAAGCGATGAAGGTGATGGATGACGACGGGCTGCGGGGGCACCTCTCCGCCATGCTCGAGAACATCAGGAACGGATCCTTCGCCGAGCGGATGGTGCAGGACCACCGAAACGGTGGCGAGGAGATGAATCAGGCACGCCTGGACACGGCCGCCCACCCCATCGAGGAGACGGGCAGATTCGTGCGAAGTCTGATGCCTCCGGTGGACGATAAGACCGAAGAGAACCTCTGAAGTCCACTTCGCGCCTGAACGGATCAAGCGCACCGTCGGAGAAGCGTACATGGATCTGATCGACGCCATCGTCCTGGGAATCATCGAAGGAATCACCGAATACCTGCCGGTGTCCTCGACGGGCCATCTGATCATCGCCTCCTGGTTGATGGGGCTCGACGAGAACTACCGCACCAAGATCGCGGTCGACACCTTCAACATCGTGATCCAGGGCGGGGCGATTCTGGCGGTGCTCGGACTCTATCGGGCCAGAGTGGTCCAGATGATCAAGGGCCTGATGGGTCGGGACCGGGCCGGCCGGAAACTGTTCTTCAATCTGACGATCGCGTTCCTTCCCGCCGCGATGCTGGGTCCGTTTCTCGATGACTTCATCGAGGCGCGCCTCTTCAGCCCGATACCGGTCATCTCCGCGCTCTTTCTGGGAGGCGTGCTGCTTCTCTTCATCGGACGATGGCAGCGACGACTGCTCAAGCTCGACACCGCGGCCACCGACGAATCCGAAGACGACCACGGTTTTCTCGACATCGAATCACTGAGCTGGCGTCAGGCGCTCATCATCGGACTGATGCAATGCGTGGCGATGTGGCCGGGCACGAGTCGATCGATGATGACCATCGTCGGCGGGATGGTGATGGGACTGCGTCCGAAACAGGCGGCGGAGTTCGGATTTCTTCTCGGCCTCCCGACGCTGGGCGGAGCATGCGCCTTCAAGCTGTTGAAGGTGTTCACCGCGGATGATCAGACCTTCATCACGGACCTCGGCGGCTGGATGCCTTTGATCGTCGGTCTGTTCGTCGCGACGATCTCGGCGATGATCGCGATCCGATGGCTGGTGGCCTGGCTGAACAGTCACGGGCTCGGCATCTTCGGATGGTGGCGGATCGGCGTGGCGGCGATGCTGGGACTCGTGATCTGGATCGACCCCGGATCGATCGAACCACCCGTGCAGCTGGATGAGATCACCCCCGGTACCAGCGAGGTCTATCCGGACACGCCATCGGCTTCGATCGAATCTCACTCGTCCGGGGAACTGATGGTCGGCAGATCGAGCACGTCGCTTCTGATCGCCCGTTCCTGATCGATGGTCTGCAAGGGAAGGTCGCGCTTGAGACGTGCGAACTGTCGCTCGACCGCAAGACGATCAAGGACCGGCACGACTCTGGTCAGTGGTGCGGCCTGTTCGAAGACCGCGATCTGCCAGCCGGATCGGGCATCCTGAAAGCCGACGTAGAGACGATCCGATGCGATGATCGGCCCGGTGGCATCGAGCCAGCCGGGATGCGCCTCGTCAGGGTGCAGGGAAGGCTGAAGAAAACTCTTGCCTCCGGTCCGCTCCATGAGATACCACCGAACGGCACCGGGCTGGTCCCCCCCGGCAAGCATCCGCAGCCACCACTCGGTGCCTTGGAACGTCACCCGGGAATGATCGACGATTTCGGGGCGGGGAAAGAGCGTGCCTCCGAGCGCCCACGCGAGAAGGGCCGCCATCATGAAGAAGATGGCCAACTTCACGAGGAGACTGCGGAGACCGAGCATGACTTGTGCGACTGCCATGGGGCAGAGGATAGCGTGGAGTCAGCTTCGAAGTCGGCTCAATTCCTCGACGAGCCGAGGTTCATCCCAGATTTCGACCCCCAGCGACTCCGCCTTGGCGAGTTTGCTGCCGGCATTCTCCCCGGCGATCAGCAAGGTCGTCTTCGCCGAAACCGATCCGGTGACCTTGGCACCGAGTGATTCGAGCTGTTCCGCGAGCTTGGAGCGCGTGAACCCCTCGAGGGTGCCGGTGAGCACCACGACCTGATCGGAGAAGACCGATGAGTCGTCGGACCGCGAGACCTGCTCGCTTTCAAGAGAGACCCCCACCGCCGCAAGCTGGTCGAAGGTCGACCGTGCGGAATCCGAGGCGAGATAGTCATGAAGCGACTTGGCGGTGATCGCACCGAAATCAGGAAGCGCTTCGAGTTCCGACTCCTCCGCGGCGAGCAGCGCCTGCGCATCTGGAAACGCGCGCGCCAGGACCTTCGCGGCACTGGTTCCGATGTGTCGAATCCCGAGCCCGGCGAGCACGCGTGCGAGCCCCCGGTTCCGAGCCTCCTGGAGTGCGGCCAGAATGTTGTCCGCGGAGGTCTCGCCCATGCGTTCGAGCGTCAGCAACGATGCACGTTCCAGACGAAAGAGATCCGCGAAATGCGACACCAGTCCGGCATCGAGCAGCTGGTCGACCAGCTTCTCACCGAAACCGTCGATGTCCATCTGTCCGCGGCCCACGAACCATTTGAGACGTTCCCTGAACTGGGCGTCGCATTCCGGATTGGTGCAGTAGAGCTTGGGCCCTTCCTGTTCGACACCACCTCCGCAGTCGGGGCACTCCGCGGGAGGTTCGATCGGACGTTCGTCACCGTTTCTTTCGCTCGCGACGGGTTCGATGATCTGAGGAATGATCTCGCCCGCCTTTTCGATCACGACACGGTCACCGATGCGGATGTCCTTGCGCCTGATCTCCTCGATGTTGTGCATCGTGGCATGCTGCACCGTGGTGCCCGCCACGAAGACCGGTTCCATCGTGGCGCGGGGCGTGAGCGTGCCACCCTTTCCGACCTGCCAACCCACATCCAGCAGACGGGTCACCGCCTGCTCCGCTGGATACTTGAAGGCGATGCACCAGCGGGGCGCCTTGGCGGTCTCACCCAGAGCCTCCTGGGACGCGAAGTCATCGACCCTGACCACCATGCCGTCGGTTCCGAAACCGACCTCGGCCCGCTCCCGACCGAACGATTCGATGCACTCGATGACCTCGTCGATCGTGGCGCAGAGGCTCGTCCGGCTCGAGACCGAGAGCCCCAGCGCACGGATGCGATCCAGCAGTTCGGAATAGGTGGCCACAGCCTCCAACCCGACGATCTCGCCCCGACCATGCGCGCAGAAGCGAAGTCCGCGGGCGCGGATCACCGCGGGATCGAGACTCTTGAGCGTGCCAGCGGTGGAATTTCGAGCATTGGCGAAGAGCTGCTCGCCGCGCGTCTCGCGGTCGGCGTTGACACGTTCGAACGCATCATCGGGCATGTAGATCTCGCCCCTGATCTCGAGAATCGAGGGGGGATCGTCACCCAGCACCAGGGGGACGGAATCCATCGCTCGAACATTGCCGGTGACGAGATCACCCCGCTCTCCGTCACCCCGGGTCACCGCGGCGGCGAGACGCCCGGACTCGTAACGAAGGTTGATCGCGACGCCGTCGATCTTCGGTTCGCAGACGTAGCGCGGAGCCCGGCCATCGAGCGCCTTCACCACGCGATCGTGCCAAGCGACGACATCCTCGATCGAATAGGTGTTGTCGATCGACAGCATCCGGCGGGCATGCGCGATCGTCTCGAAACCGGAGACCGGCTCGCCGCCGACCCGCGAGGTGGGACTGTCGGGATCGTGCGCCTCGGGATGATCCGCTTCCAGACGCGCGAGTTCGGCGAGCAGTCGATCGAACTCCGAATCGGACATGATCGGCTCCGCTTCGACGTAGTAGAAGCGATTCGCACGGTGCAGCAGGGATCGAAGCTCCTCGATTCGAGCCAGCGGAAGCAATGGAGTTTGGTCGTCGAACTCTGACACGCTTGCCTCAGTCCCGTGAGATCACATCGGGCCCCTTGCCGGCCTTCTTCTCGTAGAAGCCGTCGCCGGCCTTCTCGTATTTGGTGAAGCCCATCCGGTCGAGATTCTTGTTCGAGAGCTTGGTCTTCTCGGCGGCATCGGAATGTGCGAGCGGAAGATTCGGAGCGACGGGCACCCGTCTCACCGGAGCCCCCGTCTCGGGATGCTTGGTGAGCGCGTCGTCGGACATCGGCTGCACGACTTCGAAATGTTCACCGTTGCTTCCATCTTCCATGATGACGGCGTAGACGTAGGTTGGCATCAGTTGGTGTTCCCATCGGAAAAGAATGTTGCCTCGAGAAAATTCATGGCGGTGGAGATGTCCTCGGCCCGTCGCTCGCCGGCCTCTCGTTCGACGAGCAGATTCACGTGACGAGGCAGCCGCGCCAGGGCGGCGAAGAAGGCCTGCCAGTCGACCGCACCCGATCCGACCGGGACTTCGGTGCCCCAGACTCCGGGGACCTCCGCGGGAAGCGCGTCCTTCACGTGGACCTGCAGCACCCGCTCGGAAAGAAGTTCGAGCCCCTCGACGGGATCGCCCATCCCGTACAGGATCATGTTGGCAGGATCGAAGTTGACCCCGATCTCCGCCATCCCGGGCTCGGCGAGGGCGTCGAGCAGCGTGGCGGCGGTCTCCTGTCCGGTTTCAAGCGCGATGCGCAGGCCTCGTTGCGCGAAGGCCGAGGCCACCTTGTCGAGTCGCTCCAGGACGACCTCCCGGCGCGGATCGCCTGAATCGTGCGGAATGAAACCGGCATGGAGCGTCACGAGTTCAAGGGAGCCTTCCGCAGCGACGTCGGCCACTCTGAGAAGTCGGGCCAGCGTGTCCGGCCAGGTGGCATCCGGAAGCAGACCCCCCGTCAGTTGAATCGTTTCCAGAGAGGAATAATCCTCGCCCACCGTTTCAACCATGCCACTGAGCACCGTGATGCCGGAGTCGGCGAGGCGGGTGAAACTGTCCGTCCAATGTCCGGGATTCTGGATCAACGGGGTCAGAGCGAGCTGAATGGCATCAATACCGGACTCCTGGAGCGAGTCGATCAGATGTCCGAGCCCGGTGGGCCGGAGGCTCCAACTGCAGACGCCGACGCCGGGAACCGGGTTCTCATCGTGCGAGGAGTTGTTTTCACTGGGTGAGGCCATGCGCCTGCTCCGGACCGAAAATGAGGTATCCACCCTCATGAGTGTACCCGGAGCACGGGGGGGGTGGCCCCATGCAATCGGGCAACGTACGATGACCCTTTGGAGATTCCACGGTGACCAGCAGCGAAAGCTCACGAGACGACATCCTGACCAGCGGCACCCCCGTGGGTGTGAAGCGCGGCATCTTCCAGCGACTGGAAGCATGGCTGAGTCGTCTCAGCGCCAAAAACGCCTTCTGGAACAAGATCTGTTCCCTGATCTGGCTTCCCTACGCGTTTCGGTCGGGGATCAGCTTCCGCCGTCTGGACAAGGACACCTTCACCGCGGTGCTCCCCTTCCGACGCTTCAATCGCAACTGGTACAACGCGATGGCGGGCGCCGCGCTGCTTGGAAACTCGGAGGTCGCCGCGGGCATGTATCTCTTCGGGGAATGCGGCAGCGACTACATCGTGATCTGCAAGGACATGCGCTATCGATTCCTGCGACCCTGCTTCGGACCGGCGATCTACCACATCGTCAACAGCGAGGATCTGAAGGAGAAGATGAGCGAGGGCGGCGAATTCAACATCGAACTGCAGATGGACATCCGCCAGCACATGCGCAAACGAAAGACCAAGCAGCACCGGGTCGGTCGATGCTTCATCACGTTTCACTGCACCCCCAAGGACATGTACCGTCGGCAGCGTTCGCGAGTGAAGCAACGAGCCACCAGGAATCTCGAAACGACTCCGAGCGAGACGCTCCACCGGGACGGGGACGACGATTCGAAGGTCCTCCTCCACGATTGAACCGACGAAGATCGCATTCGGGAGGACAACGGCCATGAGCGCAGCAGCTGAGAGCGGATCGACGAGTTCGACGAACACGGTCGGTGCACGCGCCGGTCGCACGCTGGGCTGGGGACTCTACTGTGCCAGCAGCTGGACCTGGTGCATCGGCATGTTCCTGCCGATCATCATGCTTCGCCGTTTCGGATGGCCGGGCTTTCTGGTCTTCGCCATTCCGAACGTCATCGGCCTGATCGCCTTCGGCTACCTCTTCGACATCGAGAAGGCACGCGCTGCAGTCGTGCGCCACCGCACCGCGATGCGGCTGTTCTCTCTCGCGACCGTGGCCTTCCAGCTGTTCTTCGTCACCTGGATGGCGTTGCGCCTGCAACTGCCGGGAGGCATGGCCACCGCCGTCGGGATCGGCCTCGGCGCCTGGGCGCTCGCGCTGATGATGATTCGCTTGACCGATGCGACCTGGTGGAAACTGGGGTCGCTCGTCTGGGTCTGCTCGATCGTGCTCTTCGTGCTGCACCTTCTCTCCCACGGAGCGGGAGAACTGGCACGCCGCCCGATGAGCGGGGACGTCGCGGGACTCGATCTCGTGGCTCTGGCTCCGGCGATCGTCTTCGGCTTCCTGCTCTGCCCATGGCTTGATGGCTCGTTCCACAGAGCGAGGATCAGATCTGCCAGCCCGCACACCTTCATGATCTTCGGCGCGACGTTCATACCCATGATCCTCTTCACCTGCACCTATGCGATCGGTGGAGACGTCCTGCTCGTGCGCCTCGTCCTGATCCAGCTTGCAGTGCAGGCGACCTTCACGACAGGCGTCCACCTGAGAGAAGCCTGGACGGGAGGCTGCGACTCGGACGAACAGGTGGTGCGGCGCTGGCCCGCCGCACTCTGGCTTCCCGGACTGGCCATCCCCCTTGGTGCGTTCGCCCTCACGGCGGACCTCTCGACCTACCTTCGCTTTCTCGGGCTCTACGGTCTGGTGTTTCCGGCGTACGTGCTGTTCTTCATGATCATCGGTCCGCGCCGGGCTCCGGATGCGAGGCAGTGGATCCTCTTTCTGCTTCTGCTCTTTCCCGCAGGCATCGCGTTCGATGTCGGATTCGTCGGCGACCGACCGCTCGCCGTGCCTTTCACGGTCTCACTGATCCTGCTGCTGGCCGCGATCTTCTGGATCATCAGCTCGGAAAAGGCCACCGAACGGGTCGCAAACGACTGATTTCCCCCGAATGAGCGTTTCATCATGCGGCATCCGGGAATTCGTCACGTATACTTCACCCCGGAACGAGACACACTCCGAAGGGAACCCACATGCTGAAAGCACGAACACTCCTCACCACCAGCCTCTCACTGGGCTGCCTCTGCGCGCTTCTGGGCGGATGCGACGGCTCACTCTGCGACGCCTTCTCGGGTTGTGACTCGGAAGAGACGTCCGAGGTCGCCGGCGCGGACACCGCGACGAATGAAACGCTGATGACCAAGGCGGTCAAGACCGTCTCGATGAAGGTCGAAGGCATGAACTGCATGGGATGCGTGAACTCGATCACCTCGAAGGTCGACAAGATCCCGGGCGTGGTCAGCTGCGACGTCTCACTCGAACAGGGCATGGCGACCATCGCGCTTTCCGATGCAGAATCCGAAGGCGACGTCGAGGAGACGATCCGAAAGCTCGGCTTCAAGGTCGAAGCGGTCTCCGACTACCCGGCGAAACCCGCGGCCTGAAGCGCCTCGCTGATCGCTTCAGCGACCTGAGCCCTGGCGTCTTCCAGAGAAGCCTCGAGACGCGCCCCCGCGGCGTGGATGTGGCCCCCGCCTCCGAAGCGGGCGGCCAGCTCGTTCACGTCGATGAAACGGGTTCCCCCCTTCACCCTGGGCGGCTTCGAACGAAAGCTCATCTTCACCCGATCGACCTCGGTCTGGGTGATCAACACCGAGACTTCGACCGTACCGATCGACATCGGTTGATTGACCAGACCGGCGAGTTCCTCGGCGACGGCTCCGGTGGTCTCGAAATCCTCGAGCGAGAGTGACATCACCACGCTTCGATCGTCATCCGCGAAGCGGGCGGAGGTCATCGCACGCCCCGCCATCATGATTCGCTGGGGCCGGTCGTTCTCTTCGATCACGCGCGTGAGTCGATTCTTGTCCGCCCCCGCTTCGACGAGTCGAGCCGCCAGCTTCAATCCCTCGGCACCGCAATTGTCGTAACGGAACCATCCTGTATCCGTTCCCAGACCCACCATCGCCGCTTCCGCGATCGAATACCGCTGATGCTCGTCCGCGCCATGCGTGAGGGGGACCCCCATCGCATCGATCAGCGGAACCAGCACCTGGGTGCATGATCCGCAGGAGGTGTCGACCAGTCGCTCGACGGCGACATCATCGCCGCGAGCATGATGATCGATGCCGATGATCCGATCCCGGCGTTCACCGAGAAAATCCGCAAGCGGCGCGAGCTGCGACCAGGCACCGGTGTCGACCACCACGATGAGATCATGCTCGTCGCCGGGAAGTTCACCGGGGGTCGTTCGAACCGCCAGATCCGGAATGAGCGAACGCAGGGAGTCGGCCACGGCACCGAGCAGCCAGGTCTCGCTGGGGATGCCCAGGGCGTCCAACGCCCTGGCGACCATCGCACAGGATCCGATCGCATCACCATCGGGCTTCTCATGACTGAGGATCATCACGCTTCGGGCAGAGGTCAGCCGCGCGACGAGGGATTCGATGGTCGAATTGGTGCGGTATTCGAAGTCACTCATGAAGGAAGGAACTCTCTGGCATGGTGCCTGACAAGATCGCAGTCTCGTGACATGCGCTGAAGAAGCGGCTCGACCGATTCGAAGGTCAACTGCTCATGAATGAAACGCTTGAATTCAAGCTCGAGATCCCACCCATAGTCGTCGAGGGGAGCGTCAAGGTCCAGAAGGTGCGCTTCGCAGACCCGTTCGGACCCTCCGAAGGTCGGTTTGGTGCCGACGCTGATCGCGGCGGGCACTCGAGCACCGTCGGGAAGCACGCCGATCCCTGAATAGATTCCGTCACCGGGAAGCAGGCACGCCCCATGATCGAGGTTGGCGGTCGGATACCCCAGCGTTCGTCCCCGCTGATCGCCCTTGACGACGGTTCCTTCGATCCGATGTGCACGTCCCAGAGCCCGCTCGGCATCCACCACGCGGCCCTGACGAAGCAGCCAGCGGATCAGAGTCGAACGGACCGGCACCAGGGTCCGATCCTCGAGTTCGACATCCACGTCCTCCACGACCTCCACTGAAAACCCGCGAGTCCGCCCCAGTTCGATGAGCTCGGAGACACCGGCCGCTCGGTGGCGACCGAAACGAAAATCGGCCCCCTCGACCATGACGTCGAAATCGCACCTCTCCTGCAGCATGTCGATGAAATCGGCGGCGCAGAGGTCCAGTAATTCGCGGGTGGCGGGCAGTTCCACCACGCTGTCGGCCCCGGCTTCGAGCAGAAGCCTGCGCCGTGCCTCCGGAGGCAGCAGACGGTCGACCCGGCGTTCCGGCCTGAGGATCACGCTGGGATGGGGTTCGAAGGTCACCGCGGTGACGACCCCTCCACCAGCGTGCTTCCGAGAACGTTCCAGAAGAGCGAGGTGTCCGAGGTGAACTCCATCGAAGTTGCCAATCATCAGAGAACTCATGCCATACTCCGGCCAAATGACCAATACAATCTGTACGATCCCAGACTACAGATCTCCTGCTTCATCATCCACAGGGTAACCACACGTGATGCGCACCGACACCAGCGACAACCAGGACGCCGTTCCCACGAATCCAAAGCCTCTGATCGAGGACCTCTTCAACGAATATCGGGAGACGGCGGAGAACGTGGTGCCGTGGTTCCTGAAATCGATGCCGCCGATGTACTTCCAGGACACCGATCCTGAAACGCAGCTCGCACACCTGAGAACCATCATCGCACTTCGCGCCTCGGGCGGACCGCTCGAGATCACCATGCGCAACGAGGATGGTGGGATCTGGACCGCGATGCGACCGTCCAACTATCCGGGGATCCTCGCCGAGATCGTGGCGGAACTGCCACTCGATCAATCCCTGCGAAGCGCGACGATTCACTCGGCCTCGGACAACTCGTTCATTC
>CABYSN010000023.1 GCA_902521645.1 Planctomycetota bacterium | reverse complement strand
GGAGAATTCGACGGACGAACTGCTGTGTGCAGGTCTCGACGATCTCGAAGAACTGATCATCCTGGATCTTCTTGGAAAGACCGAGAATGCCGATTCGATCGCATTTCCCATCTCTGAAGAGAAAGCCGCAGATGCCCTCGAAGCGATCCTGCACCGACTTCATCTGACCCCAATCCTGCTTTTTCCCATAGGTCGCTGGCGCAAGGTGTTCGAAGGAATCGGCTTCGAACTCACGGACAATGTCGCCTGGCAGGAAATCGACTCCACCGCCACCATCGAACTGAACACCCATGACCCCCTCCACTGCGAGCCGGGCGATCTTCATGTACTTCATGATGTCCTGGCGACCATCCTTCGATGCGGCAAGGAACATGGCCACGGGATCACTCTGGCGGCACTTGGAAAACCGCTGTTGATCGTGATCGAACCACCCGGACTTCTGCGAGTCGAGCTGTTCGGTGAAACGCTTGCAATCGAAGTGAAGGAACTGCTGGAACAGTTCAGAGCCTGAGACGTGCTGGAAAAACCTCCTCAGGAGGTGCCGTCTTCCATTTCACCGAGATCGACGTCATCCCAGTCGATCGAGTCCCCGGCATGCTCCCACTCTTCGAAGACCGTCTTCGCCCTGACCTCGTCACTGCGATGAACGATCACCTTGACGACGGTCGGAGCCTCGGCTCTGAAGCCGCTGGTGATCCCACCCTCGACCTGGCAGTCGATGCCTTCCGATTCCAGGGCCTCGGCGAGCATCTGTGCGAGCATGTCTTCTGTGAACACCGCAAGGGTGACGACGCTTTCTTTGTCGGTCATAGCTGCGGAACTATACCCAAGAAGCGAGAGTTCGTCAGCGAAAACCGCCATCAAGCGCATCAGAGGTCGTCTTCGGGATCGTCCTCTTCCTCGTCTTCGGCCTGGATTCGCCGCCCCCCGGATTCAAAAAGCTGACCGCAGCCATCACAGCAAACGACGGAATCCCATTCTTTCGAAGGAGTTACGACAAGGGCTGAAGCCACGGTGCAACAGGGACAACGATCATCGCCAAGGGCCTTACGAGCCAGAATGCGCTCGAAGAATCTCATGATCACCACGATCAGCCAGACTCCGACGAACCCAATGAGGCCCAGAAGCATCAATGCCAGAGCCCCCGGAGGGAAGATGAAGACCATCAAAAAAGCCAGTATGAAGGCCGCCAGATACAGAAAGAAGACGAAGAGGCCGAAGTCGTCGTTGAATTTGGCGAGGAGTCGATAGATCATCTTGCCCACATAGTAGCCGTGGAAAACACATGGAACACCTCTGATCGGGATACACTGGTGTGAACTTTGGAGGTTCTTCGACATGAAAGTCGTCTGTGATCGAGCTGCCCTCGTGGAAGCACTCTCTCTGGCCGGTAGCGTGGTTCCCAATCGGACCACTGCCCCGGTTCTAGGCTGTCTCTCCCTCACCGCCGAAGACGGCATTCTGACTGTGGCATCGACCAACGCCGAAGTCGGAATCTCGATCGGTGTCACCCAGGTCGAGGTCAACACTGCGGGCAAGGCTCTGGTCCCTGCGGACAAGCTCAATCAGATCGTACGCTCCTGCGAGGATGCCACGATCTCACTTGAACGCAAGGACTCGGTGCTTCACGTGCGCAGCGAGGACGCTCACTTCAAGATCTTCGGATTCGACCCCGCTGAGTTCCCCGGCGTCAGGGACTTTCCCGAAGGTGGCGAGACGTTCACCTGTCAGGGTGGTGTTCTCAGAAGACTCATCGGCAGGACGCTCTTCGCCACCGCGGTTGAAAACAGTCGCTTCGCGATCAGCGGAGTGCTCGTCGAAAAACGCGCGAAAAGACTTCGGTTCGTCGCCACCGACGGCAGGCGCCTCGCAGTCGCGCTTGGAGATGTCGAAGGTGGAGCTGATGAACAGACATTCATCATCCCTTCCAAACCGCTGCAGATTCTGAACAAACTGATCGATGATCCAGATGCCCCGGTGGTCATCGCGCAGGATGATTCCTACGCGATCTTCAAGGTGGGCGAAGGCAGCGATGCCGCCGTGCTCTCCACCAACCTCGTCGAAGGACAGTTCCCCCCGTTCGAGGATGTGATCCCGAAGGATCAGGACAAGCGGGTCTGCTTCGAATCATCCGAACTGGGAAGCGCGGTTCGAAGAGCTGCTCTGCTCACCAACGAGGAGAGCAAGGGCGTCCGCATGGACTTCACAGAGTCCAAACTCGTGCTTTCGAGCCGGGCCCCTGAAATGGGCGAGGCCGAGATCTCAGTCGAGATGAAGAGCTATGAAGGCGATCCCATCGAGATCGGCTTCAATCCGGTCTACCTCACCGAAGCACTTCGAGTGATCGATGCACCGGAAATCATGATCGAGATGAAGGCACCCAACAAACCAGGCGTGATGAGGGTCGGAAACGACTTCACCTACGTGGTCATGCCGGTCAACCTCGGCTGAGTCGACTCGAGCGAGTCCATCGAAAGAAAACAAGTCGATCGAAAGAACAAGGGGCCGGCCTCTCGGATGAGAAGCCGGCCCCTTTTCATTCATCGAGTGTTCGTTTCTCGAGGATCGACTCAGTTGGTCTTGACCCCGCAGCCGTACTGCTTCACGTAGGTGGGCTCGACCTTCTCGCCCTTCTTGATGGCGGTGACGGAAGTCAGGACGTAGTTGGTACCGAGTCCCTTGCCGCCTCTTCGCTGGTCGTCGAAAGCACCCTGGTAGCGAAGGACGCCTTCACCGTCGATCACGAAGACATGAGGCGTCGCCTTCGCGCCGTAGGCCTTGGCGACGCTCGTATCTGCGTCGATGAGGATCGGTGCCGTGATGCCGAGCTTCTTCTTGATCGCTGCATCCTGTTCGGCAAGCTTCTCCGCGGTCGTGCGCATCTTCATGGTGGAGGAATCGATCAGAAGATAGACCGCATCGGGGTCGGCTTTCTTCATCGCCGTCATCAGGGCGCCGACCCGACCGCTTGCGTGGATCGACCGATCGCCGCCTCGTTCGCCACCGCTGTAGGGGCAGGTCGGACAGAACCATTCGAGAACCACGGTCTTGCCCTTGAAGTCCGCGAGGGAGACTTTCTTGCCATCGGTGTTCTTCAGGGAGAAGGCGGGCGCGGCCTTGCCGACTTCTGCGACGGCGACGGTCGCTTCAACAGGTGCTGCTTCGGCGGTCTTGGCCGTGGCGATCATGCCTAAGCCGGAGGTCGTCACGGCGACCAGCAATGCGGGGATCAGAGTCTTCATGTTCATGGGTATCTCCAGTTCAAGAAATCAAAAGTGTGTCAAATGAAAATTCAGTGTTCTGCAGAGGATCCGACTCCGGTGGAGTCCGGATCATCGCGCGGAATGTCGATGCGTGAGAGAGGCAGATCGATCGAGATCGCACGAGGGCGATCATAGGATCCCAGAAGGACGAGTCCGGTGACGCGAAGCGGCTCGCCGAGGGCATCCTCGGGACGAATCTCGAGAGGAACGTCAAGTGAGAAACGGCGATCCTCGATGACCCCGGGAACGGGGATCCGCTTGACGGACGTCACACCGGGCGTGTGGTCGGGAATGAAGAGGACCCGCTTCGAAAGACCGGCTGGCCCAGTCACCTGCAGGGACGAATCGCGGATGGATGCGAAGACCCTGGCCCGCGCAGCGGGGACGGGCAGACGTTTGCGCCAGACGTTCACGAGGCGGAGCCCGAAGGGATCCGCCACGGAGGGACGACCGGGCAAGGCTGCGGGGATCGACAGCTTCAGTTGTTTCGAGCCGAGCAGGCAGATGCTCTTGCAGACCAGCCACTCGAGTTCGATTGAAAGATCGATCTGGGAGAGCGCGAAGGATTCGGTGATTCGAAGCGGGATCAGAAGACAGACCTTGCCTCGATAGCCGAAGGTGGTTTCGGTCGAATCCCCTTGCTTCTTCTGGAAGATTTCAGGCCGTGGATACAGAACCTCGCCGACGAGGATCCCGGCAGGAGCCTTCACCGAGAGCTCTGGAGGCATCCCGCTGTCGCCGGAATTCCGCCAGTAGATGTGCCAACCCGGCCTGACGTCGTATGCAACGGCAAGTGTGAGATCCTGCCCAGGAAGAAACGTGGCGATGTCAGCATGGAGATCGACCTTGACGAGGTCGTCGCCGGTGAGCGTTGCAAGATCCTCGCTGGCTTGATCGGTGGAATCCTGTTCGATGTGCACGTCGGCACCGATGCAGGACGCCCCCGGCAGGCAGAGTGCCGCAATCATCATCAGGATGCCATTGAAGAGGCGCTGCATGGGGGGTCTCGAATCTGGAGTGGCCGGACTCGAGGATCGTCCAGCCCTGATTGAAAGAACACCATATCCCCCAAACGATGGGAAGGTCGGCTTCTTGCGTGTATCCTGCCACAAAGTCACAAACTGCCCGGAGAAACCATGCCAGATCGACTGAAACGTCCTCTCTGCCACGCCAGCCTGATCCTGTCGGCCCTCATCCTCACTGCGGGGGGCTGTTCGAGTGGCACGAGCGATCGAGACCTTCAATTCGTGACCAGCATCGAAGCGATGCAGATCCTCGAGGAGAAGACCGGAGTCTTCGGATCCACCGGCGACACCGTCAATGTCTGGCTCGATCCCAGAACGCTCAAGGAGTACGAAGCGGGCCACATTCCAGGCGCGATCAGTCTGCCCTTTCCCGAAATCGAACAGGGATACGAAAGTCGCCTGAGAAGTGCCGCTTCGATCGTGGTCTACGATTCGAATTGGAACGACGTCATCGCAGTCAGTGCGAGCAAACGACTCATGGAACTCGGACACTCGAACGTCTACACCCTCAAGGGGGGGATCGAAGCCTGGATCGCGGATGGGCAGAAGGTCGACACGGGTGCTCCGACCGAAGCCGTCGAGGAACAGGCTGGAAGACAGTAGTCACCATCGAAGAACAACGACCCGCACTCGCGCGGGTCGTTGACAAGGTCGATCGTGAACGGAAACGGGATCAGTCGAGAGCGGCGGCACCAGACACGATTTCCGTGAGCTCGGTGGTGATCTTGCTCTGACGAGCACGGTTGTAATCACGCTTGAGCGTTCGCCCGAGCCCCTTGGCGTTGTCCGAGGCGGCCTTCATCGCGATCATTCGCATGACCTGTTCGCTGACCACGGCGTCGTTGATCGCCTGGAAGAGCGAGGTCTTGACCGCACGGGGCAGGAGTTCCTCGAGAATCTCCTCCGCGGAAGGGCTGAATTCATACCCTGTGGCGCTCGTGTCCGAATCATCGAGATCCTCCGCCTGTTCGATCTTCATCGGGAGCAGCTGCATGATCTCGGGGATCTGTCGGGCATTCGATTCGTAACGCATGTAGGCGACACGCACGGATGTGAACTCGCCGGCGATGAACCGTTCGATCAATTCGCCCGCGACTTCGGAGATGGTTTCATAATCAGGCTTGTCGCCGAAGGAATACTGGCGTGCGACGGGAATCTTGGTGAAGCCGAAGTAGGCCGCGCCCTTCTTTCCGGAACACTGGAGTTCGCACTGGGTGCCCTCGGCAAGGAGATGCTTGTAGTGACGAGTCGAGATCCTCAACACGTGACTGTTGTAGGCACCGCAGAAGCCTCGGTCGGAGCTCACCACGAGAAGGAGCTCCTTCTGCTCGGCGTTCGAAGCACCGTTGATCAGTGGATTCTCGAGATCATCGCCAACCGATGCGGCGAGCTTGCCGACCAGTTCCCGGATCGAATCCGTGTAGGGACGTGTGGCTCGAGCTCGCTGAAGAGCGGAGGTGAACTTGGCGGTGGCCACCATCTGCATCGTCTTGGTGATGCGCTCGATGGTGGAGACGGCCTTGATACGCTTTTTGATCTCTCGGATCTGTGCCATGGGAAAGAAGTCTAACGGGATTCCGGCCGTTCGCCCACCCTTCAGGACGATCAAAGATCAGAGTTCGTCCCTTCACCCAGAATGAGATCGTCCCATCCCGGAGCCATTCCGGGAGGCATTCGCTCGAGAAGCTGCCGATGCGTGAAATCATGACTCATGTGAATGAAGAAGGTCTGCTCCGCTTGGAGCCTCTCTGCCACCGAAATCGACTCATCGCAGGTCATGTGCGTGGGATGGGCTCGTTCCCGAAGCATGTCGAGGATCAGGGTCTTGAGCCCGGCCAGAAGCTCCCAGGACTCCGGAGGCACCGATGAAACATCCGTACACCAGGCCAGAGGCAGTGGATCGGGCTGTTCGGAAAGCGGCACGCCCGCGGAATCGACGGCATCGAGCCGGAAGCCGAGAATCGGGAGGCGTCCGTGAAGCAGTCGTACGGGCGTGACCCGAAGCCCGTGCAGGACCACCGCGGCACCGGGGTGCAGGGCGACATCGAAGAGATCCGCGACGAAGGAGTCGTTGCGATTGTCCTGTCGAGCGTAGATGTGCTGGAAGATCCGGTGGAGTGCCTCGGTCACTTCCGGTTCCGCATGAACCCCGATCGGCTCGCGCATCAGACTGTTGTAGCGACGGACTTCATCCAGTCCGTAGACGTGATCGACGTGCGCATGCGTGACGAAGATCCCGTCGCACCGATCCAATTCGTGCCGAAGAGACTGCTCACGATGGTCCGGAGGGATGTCGATGAAGATCGTGCGAGGCAGGCCCTCGGGATCGATGAAACGGATGGCCGCACCACATCGAAGTCTTCGGTCACGCGGATCGTCGGAGGTGCAGGTATCACACGAACATCCGATCACGGGCACACCAGAAGACGTTCCGGTTCCGAGAAAGATGAATTGAACATCCCGAAGGGTCATCCTTCGCCGACTCCTGCGTTCACGGGACGCATCGCTTCGACGAAGCTTCGAGTGGCGGATTCAGGGTCCTCAGCACCGCAGATCTCGGCGCAGACCGCGACACCTCGACATCCGATGCCGGCAAGCGTTCGTGCCCGCTCGGCATCAAGACCGCCGATCGCGAGATGTGCTTGAGCAGGATGCTTCTCGAGCAGATGGTCCAGCAGAACGGCGCCTTGAGGATCGACTCCGGCCTTGGTGGAGGAGCGGAACATCGCACCGACTCCGACGACGTCGGCACCGGCTTCGATCGCGGCCTCGAGTTCCTTCGGATCATGGGTGGTGCTGCCGAGAAGCAGTCGACTGCCGGCGATGCGACGGGCTTCAGCGAGGCCCAGATCGTCCTGCCCCAGGTGGACTCCATCGGCATCTGCGGCGAGAGCCACATCGATCCGGTCGTTCACGACGACCGAGACGCCCGCCGGTCTCGCCTGCTCGATGACCCGACGGACGAGCGTCAGGAGTTCGGCATCGGTTCGATTCTTCTCGCGAACCTGGATGCAGTCGACACCACCGCGGAGCGCGGCGGCGAGGACCTCCTCGTGGGCGAGGCGGCAACTGGATTCCGTGAGCAGAAGGCACACCTTCCAGTCCACGATCGGTCGCTGCAGTCGCTCGATGAGAAGACCGGACAGTTCATAGGTCGCGTAACGCATCGTTTCGAAACGGAGTGAAAGACCTTCCGAAACCGGCTTGGACCACTCTTCGAGCGAACGAAGGGACTCCGTCGCCCGACCGGCGGCAGCCTGCACCACCGCGAGGGCATCCGGCCTGGCACGTTCGGTCTCGAGGGAGATCGAACAGCCGGGGTCGCTGGCGACCGAACGCTGATCCAGCAACATCGACTGAGGCAGCGTCTTGAGCGCGGAGACGAGTTCATGCCGCAGCGTCTTGGTCGATTCCGTGAGGACGGGGTCCTCCAGAATGAAACGGGCCGCATCCTCCAGAACCCTGAAGGCTTCCCGCCCCCGATTGCCGGCGGCATCGAGAATGCGAAAATGATCTGTCCCTGGAGAATGTCCCATCCCAAGATCCTAACGCCCGGATCGGGCCAAGGATCCTCCGGGGCGCTAGACTCTGTGAATCCAACGTCCAACAAGGAGACACAGACGATGGCCTTCACGCTTCCAGATCTTCCGTACGCCGAAAACGCGCTCGAACCCGCTTTCGATGCGAAAACCATGAACATCCACCATTCGAAGCACCACGCCGCCTACGTCGCGAAGCTCAATGCCGCGATCGAGGGAACGGAATTCGAATCCAAGACCATCGAGGAACTCTGCGCGGGAATCCACAATCTTCCCGATGCGATTCAGGGTGCGGTCAGAAACAATGGCGGTGGACATTTCAACCACTCGCTCTTCTGGACCAGCCTTGCAGCACCGGGCACGGGAGGATCGCCCAGCGGAGAACTCGCCGCCGCCATCGACGGCACCTTCGAGTCGATGGACGGATTCAAGGAGAAGTTCGCCACTGCCGCCGCCACCCGCTTCGGCAGCGGATGGGCCTGGCTGTGCGTCATGGGGGATGGTGAACTGTGCGTCTGTTCCTCACCCAATCAGGACAACCCTCTGATGGTGGGTGTCTCGGAGTGCCCCGGAACACCGATCCTGGGTCTCGACGTCTGGGAACATGCCTATTACCTGCACTACCAGAACCGGAGACCGGACTACATCAATGCATTCTGGGACGTGGTCGACTGGAACGCCGTCAGCAAGCGCTTCGCTGACGCACGCTGACGAGAAGACTCGTGGAACAAGACGAACGAACCCCGCGACATTCCGAAGGTCGCGGGGTTCGTCGTCGTTCACTCGCGTGCACTGTCGGGTGAAACGCTCAGTCGGACTGCATGGTGGTGACCATCTCCTCGAAGAAGCTGGCATTTTCAAGCACGGTCTGCGAAGGCCCCAGGAGTCTGATGTAGACATTTCTGCCGGGCGCTTCGATGATCGCACCGAACTGAGCCCAACCGGGACGCGGAGCCGCCGCGCCCATACCCGCATAGCTCCCTTCGAGCTCGAGGATCGTGACCTTGTTTCCATCGATGGTGGCGGTGCGCTGGTCCACGCGAGCCTCCGTTCCGTCGGTGGGCCTGAACTGTCCCACCCAGCGCTGGATGTTCATGTCGACCGGTCCGCCATCACCCTGTTTGAAGACGCTGAAGATCAGTTCGGCCGCCCCACCACCGTCGGTTCCGGGGACCGAATACTGCAGTTGGCGAAAGCGCATCGAGGGGGTCGCCCAGGTCCACTGTGCGGGTTTCACGAATGAAAAACCACCGCATCGGGCAGGACTCGGAGGATCATCGGGCCCGGAGGTCACCCACGTGGAAGGGTCGGAACCCGGACCGGAAAGCGAGGGGGCCGACGTCGCACTGGTGGCGGAGGCTGGCATTCCACTGGCTGCAGGCGCACTGGCACCGGGCGGTGGTGGAACCCGAAGGGCGCTGGTCGAAGGTTCTTCCTTCCCGCACCCGATGAAAACGAGTGACGCAAGAACGCATGAAAAGGCAGAGAAGAGTGAAAATGACGGCGGCTGATGCATGGCGGAGTCCTTGAAACGGTTTTGTTGATCTACGATGGTATCCAGATGAACGATGCAGGGAAGACATCCAGACTCGACGGCATCCGAAACGTGCGATTGCATCAGGGGGGCGAACCGGTCGACCTGGACCTCCGGAACCGCACGATAAGGTACGCGCCGCCCACGCAGGGACGGATCCTCGACGGCAAGGGAGCGATTCTTCACCCCGGATTCGTGGATGCTCACATGCATTTCGGACTTGGCGGCGACGCGATGAGCCAACTTGACCTTTCCCGGGTCACCAGCCGTGATGCCTTTGAAGCGGCGATCGCCGAGCGGCACGCGATGCTTCCTGAAGGAAGATGGCTCCGGGCCAGCGGGTGGAATGACGCACTCTTCGAAGAGGATGGCATGCCTGATGCCAGCTGGCTCGCCGCAACGGGAGACCGCCCGGTGGTGGCCTACCGCGTCGACCAGCATGCCTGCGTGGTCAACCAACCGGTCATCGGACTTCTGAAGAACCGGCCCTGCCCACCGGGCGGGCGGATCGCAACCGATGAGCACGGGGTGCCGACCGGTCTCATGGTGGAATCGGCGGCATGGCACCTCGTGAATCCCATCGTTCCGGATCCATCACTCGAGGAGCGAAGGCAGTACATCAGGGATGCCGATGCACATTGCGCCTCGATGGGACTGGTGACCGTCGGATCGATGGAATACGCGAAGGAACTCTCCGAAGCCATCGAACCCATTCGAGACGAACTGCGGGTGCGCATGCGAATCACGCTGCTTGATCGGGACTGGCCTCTCGATTTCAACTATGCATGCGACTTCGAGAGTGACGACATGCTGACGGTGATCGGATGCAAGGCGTTCCTCGACGGCACGCTGGGTTCGCGATCGGCGGCGATGCTCGAGCCCTACTCGGATGATCCTGGCGCCGGCGACGGCATGCTGGTGGAACTGGCGGAACAGGGCGTCCTGGAGGACTGGATTCAGGCGGTCCACGCGCACGGCTTTTCACCATCGATGCACGCCATCGGCGACCGGGCGCTGCGAATGGCTCTCGATGCCGCAGACACCCTCCCGGAGAACGCCCGATCATGGGTTCGCTTCGAACACGCTCAGACCGCGCACCCCGATGACGTGGCACGGTTCGACGGTCGATTCGCAAGCATGCAGCCGCGCCACAAGGCGATGGACGCGCCGATCATCGAAAGTCGACTGGGCGTCTCGAGACTCCACCATTTCTATCCGTTCGCCTCGCTGCAGAAGGCGGGCGCCAGACTGGCCTTCGGATCGGACTGGCCGATCGTCGACTGCAATCCGTTCAGCGGCATCAGAGCGGCGGTGACCGGCCGGGACATCGATGGAAACCTCTCGACGACACACGAGAACATCGACATCGAGACCGCCTTGCAGGCCTACACGGTCGGAGCACGCGCCTGCCTGGGCATGCAAGGTGGGACCCTGAAAGAAGGCGCCCCTGCCGACCTGGTCCTGCTCGACCGTGATCCGAGAACCATCGATTGGATGCAGCAGGACGACCCCAAGGTCCTCGCCACGATCGTGGATGGTACGCTCATCCACGAACAGCCTTCCTGAAAGAGAGACGTGCAGCCATGATGAACAATTGGTGGGTCCACCAGCAGTACTACGAAGGCGGCATCTCTCTGGTGGTGGGATGGGCGTTCTGGGTGATCCTGTCGATCACGTTGCACGAACTCGCGCATGGCTGGGCCGCGTTGCGTCAGGGCGACACGACACCTCGAGACACCGGACACATGACCTGGGATCCTCTCGTCCACATGGGCGGCATGTCCTTGATCATGTTCGCTCTGATCGGAATCGCCTGGGGCGTGATGCCGACGAATCCCTCCCGCTATCGCTCCGGGCGCAGAGGCCGGGCGATCGTCGCCTTCGCAGGCCCCGCGATGAATCTTCTGCTCGCCTTCATCGCGCTCACCACGCTCGGCATCATGCTGCTCTGCGGCCTTCAGGACACTGAAAGTGAAGCCATTCGACGCTTGATCGAATTCTTCTTCCTTGGAGGCGTTCTCAATCTGGTGCTGTTCGGATTGAATCTTCTCCCGGTCCCCCCACTCGACGGATCTCAGATCCTGATGGGACTGTCACAGAAGTTTTACATCTGGTTTCACAACCCTGCCTTCCGTCAATATGCCTTCTTCGCGGTGCTGGCGCTGTTCTTCATCACCCCACTGGGATCGGTGGCCTTTCGAACCGCCCAGCTCGTGAGCCTGATCTATCTCAGCCTGTTCATGCCGGGATTCGTGGAATAATTTCGATCACGTGACTGAATCCAGTGACGAATTATTCGAAAAATCACCTCCAGAGATCTGAGCGCCTGGAAGCAGGCTTGAACCGAAGCTCGATCTGACACGCTCTGGGGCCGTTTTCAATGCCTCCTGTTCCACTGACGACCTGCCGACGTGGTTCTCGGAACTGGTTGATCCCGGGCTGATTTTCGCTACACTTCCCGATCGCACCCACCTGCCGCAGGTGAACCGCACGGGCCACAAGCCTCTACGGTCGCCAGGCCGGGAGACCCTCGTGAACGGCACGAGTGATCCCACCCAGACAGGTGCCTGCTAGGAGTTCCCATGGTTGTTCTGCGAATGCAGCGCTTCGGACGAGCCCACCGACCCTTCTACAGAATCGGCGCAATGGACAAGCGGTCCCCCCGCAACGGTCGCGTCATCGAGAACCTCGGTTGGTACGACCCCTGCCACACGATGGGCAAGGACAAGCCCGAATACGAACTGAAAGTCGATCGTCTGTGTTACTGGATGAGCGTCGGCGCACAGCCGAGCGACACCGTCCGCGACCTGCTGCGCAAGGCAGGCGTCGAAGCCAAGCCAGGTACGCCCTACACCCCGGCACCGATGGAATCGGCAGACAGCTGAGGTACAGGAGCCCCGGTCGAAAGCGAGGCGATCGATGAACGAGCCTCATGAACGACTTGGTTCCGACAAGGACCGATCACGCGAACGCGTTCCGCCGGAACGTCCGATGCGGATCGACATCCTGACGATCTTCCCCGAGATGTTCGAGACGACCCTGTCAACGAGCATTCCCGGAAGGGCCCGCGAATTCGGGGCCGTCGAGTATCAGGTCCACGACATCCGTCGGTGGGCCGACAACAAGCACCGGAAGGTCGACGATCGACCCTTCGGTGGAGGACCCGGAATGGTTCTGATGTGCCAGCCGCTCATGGACTGCGTCGAAGCAGTCGAAGCGATGGACGACAGGACCGCGACGCGAATACTGCTCACGCCCCAGGGCGAACGACTCGAGCAGGCGCGTGTGAACGATCTGGCGACCACGGAGCGACTGCTTCTGATCGCCGGGCACTATGAAGGGATCGACGAGCGCGTCATCGACGAACTCGCACCCCTTCAGGTGAGCATCGGGGATTTCGTCGTCTCTGGCGGCGAACTTCCGGCGATGCTCCTCGTGGACGCGATCGTACGGCTTCAGCCGTCGGTCCTCGGACACGAGCTTTCCGCGGCGGAGGATTCATTCTCCGTCACGGACGAGTCGGGCCGTCCCTTGCTGGACTGCCCGCACTACACCCGGCCGCGCGCGTGGCGAGGCCGGGAGGTTCCAGAGGTGCTTCTGGGCGGCGACCATGCCGCCATCGAACAGTGGCGCCTCCAACAACGAGTGGATCGGACACGCGTCAAGCGTCCCGATCTCGAGCAACGTGACCCCTGAGCCCGACACGTCGTCGAGGACTCAAGTCGCGCAACCGAACGGTCTCGAATCGAGACTGCGAGGCAGAAAGAACCCTTCGGGGTCGAAACAGGTGACACGATGAGTCAGCTCAAGGATCGTCAGGCAGTAATCGCTTCAGTCGTCGCGGACCAGATCAAGGCCGAAGATGCCCTTCCCCTCATGAGCGTGGGTGACACGCTCGATGTCCACTACCGGATCATCGAAGGAAGCAAGGAGCGAGTCCAGGTCTTCCAGGGCGTCATGATCTCCCGGAACCACAGCGGAATCAACGAAACCATCACCGTACGACGCATCGTCGCGAACGAAGGCGTGGAGAGGATCTTCCCGATCCAGTCCCCTCGCATCGCGAAGATCGAAGTCGTCCGACGTGGTGACGCCAGACGTTCCAAGCTCTACTTCCTGCGTGACCGCATCGGCAAGTCCCGTCGACTTCGAGACCAACGTCGTGGCATGCAGCACGTGGAAACCTGGGAACAGGGCCATGCCGCTCGCGTCGCCGAGGAAAAGAAGGCCGCCAAGGAAGCTGCCCAGAAGTCCTCCAGCAACGACGAATGATCGAATCCGCCGGTTGACTGATTGTGCGCCAGTGCCTTCCACGGCAGGGACGCTGTCCGCGTGAACATGGCCGTGGTGGCGTTCAAGCACCGCACTCTGGAGAGGGTTGAGTGAAGATCTTCGTTCTGCACGACTCCGCGACGGTCGCGGCGATCACCGGTGCTCAGAAGCCGGCATGCGATGCGCTCGCGCTCGCCACCGACGATCCCTCGGATGTTGACTTCTGCTTCGTCGGGGAGAACCCGCTCGGTCCGGGATGGCTGATCGACAACGAACTGCCCTCGGATCGAATCGCTTGCTGGAGCGGAACGCTTGCGGAACCACCAGATCTGTTCGCGGCACACCCTCACAACTGGATGAATCCGGGGCGCGAAACACTGGATGCCTTTCTCGACGAGATGATTCCGCAGCTGGAGAAGACGTCTCGACGACTGACCCTGATCCCCCACGCCAGGCATGTCCTGAGTGATGTCCAGGGCTCGATCAACCTGGTCAGAGAACGAGCGGACACACCTGTGGAAGTCGCTCTGGCACCGACACATCTGCTCACTCCATCGATGATCCATGTGTTGGAGGATCATTACACCAGAGCCTTCGAGACGTTGTCCGATCCGGCACCATTCCTCCTGCTGGAGGATTTCGTGGTGAACGAGGAGGACCCAGAACGACTTCGAACCGTACCGCTGGGAGAAGGCCTTCTCGACCGGTCCATGACTCGTGATCTGGTGAGAGACCACTGGAACCACGACAAACCGGTGATCCTCGGGCCCGGGTCTCTTCCCGATCAGCTCGAATGGCTCGGTCTCGGACCACACGAGATCGACCGATGATTCGAAGCCCCGGCCGCTTTTCTTCGTGAAGAATCGGTTCTCTCTCGAAGGAAGAGGCGATTTGCAGTTTGCCGGTCCGAATAACCTGTCCTAGACTTCAGACGTCCCTCAAGAGGGTCGAAGAGGTTCATGGAGGTTACAGATGACTTCGATGCCGAACAGCCTGAGACAACCAAGCGCCCTTGATGCGAGCGTGCTTGTCCTGAATCGGGTCTATTCGGCGATCAGAATCGTCGACGCCAGAAGAGCGTTCACCCTCCTGGCAAAGGAGATCGCCGAAGTGATCTCGCACGAGGACGGTGCCTTTCACAACTACGACTTCGCGTCCTGGTCCGACATCGCCGACCTTCAACGGGAATACGAATCCGAAAAACACGAATGGGTCCGCACGCCGAGCATCACGCTCGCGGTGCCGAAGATCATCAGACTGTTCTCCTACGATCGCAGACCGAGCATCGACATCCGGCTCAATCGAAGGAACATCTACGCGCGTGATGGAAATCTCTGCCAGTACTGCGGCAAGAAGTTTCAAACCAAGGAACTCTCACTGGATCACGTTCTTCCCCGAGTGCAGGGAGGCGATGACAGCTGGACGAATCTGGTGTGTTCCTGCGTGCGATGCAACGCCCGCAAGGGAGGCCGAACGCCACGTCAGGCGGGCATGAAGCTGATTCAGAAACCGCGCAAACCACGACGCAATCCGGCGATCAAGCTGAAAGTCGGATCGCGTCGGTATGACTCGTGGAAGGCGTTTCTCGACGAAGCGTACTGGACGATCGAACTCGCCTGAAGCAGACACTCAACCGAAGAGGACCACGTTCAAGGTCATCACCGCGCCATTGCTCACACCATGCGCCACCATGGGGGCGATCAGCGATCCACGCCATTCACGGCCGATGCAGAAGGCCACCGCCAGAGCCCCCAGGACCGGAATGAAACTCAGACCCTGCGGATGAATCGCGGCAAAGAGGAAACTGGAGATCAGCATCGAGAAGATGATGCTCAAGATCAGTCCCCATGCCCGGGAGAATTCGCGGAGATACCGGTAGAGCACCCCTCGAAACATGATCTCCTCGGTGATGGGAGCGGCGATGCAGGCGACGAGATAGATGAGCACGATCATCACCCAGTCACCGCCGCCGATGAGTTCCTGAATCGGATGCGAGGCCGCGGGCTGCTCCCCGAAGAATTGGTTCAGGACGAAAGCGACGACCATCGAGAGCATCAACCCCACCACCAGAAGCGGAAGCCCCATGGCATAGGTCACGAAACCCGGAAGGATCTCCTTGAAGACGTTGCAACGACTCAGCCCGATGTCCTCGAAGAGCCTTGCCGAGGAGACTCCACGGATCAACGGCCAGACCAGAGCGCTGAGACTCACGAACATCACGATCAACGAGGAGATCAATCCGAACTCGGGCCCCATGTAGACCGCCAGAGAGCCTCCTTGCAGCATCACCGTGACCCCTTCCAAGATGATCTGAAGCAGAAAGAACATGCCGATCCAGATCGCGAACGTCTCGATGTAGACACTGCCCGTGGAACGCTCCAGCGACAATCCCGACTTGAGCTTTCCGATGACTCCGAGAATCCCGAGCGTCACCAGTGCTGCGATTCCGCCGAGAAAGAATCCGACGAACCAGAGGACGGTGACGATGAGCGCGACCAAGCTGCGGACGGCGGAGGCACCGAGCGCGTCAAGCGCGTTCTGATCACCAGAGGATTTCGCAAGAAGCAGTTCACCGAAGAATCCGAGCGTGGTGCGAAGAGACTCCGCGCGCTCCGCGGGAAGCTCATCGGCACGCTCTCCTGAAGCCGCTGCGAACACGAGGACAGAGACATCGTCGAGAAGCGCCTCCTCCTCGGGAGAGAGGGCGAGTGTTCCCGCGGCTTTCTCTTCATGGATCGCCTCGAGTTCAGCAACACCTTCGGATGGCGAATCGACCTCCGTGGCCAGCACGACGAAGGCCAGTCGGGAGACCAGGGAGTCATCATTCTTTAGCTGTGCGAGCGAGGGAAAGAGAAGCGATGAATCCACCTTCATCCCTCCGGGACCGGCGGCATAGAGCATCTGCCCCGTCATCTCCTGCTCCATCTGAATCGGCTGAAGCCCCCCGCCCTCCTTGAGGCTCAGGCGAGCACCGATCAGAACCAAGGTCAACATCAGACCCCCCACTGAAAAGGCGGCGATCCAACCCAAAAGATGGGTCAGGACACTGGAGCTGATCGAGTCCTCGGACAGAACCGCCCTGGCTGGCTTAGAATCGGCTTTTGTGGCCCTCGAAGAGGGTCCTTGGTCGCGCATATCGGTCATGCCGCACAGCCTACCCTCCCGGACTCATCAAAGGGGGGCCTGAGAACGACCTTTGGGTGCTTGACACCATCAGATTGCTCACTATCCTTGCCGATTCGCTCCTGAACAGGGGCTTCCCGGTCGAGTGAAGGCCGGGACTTGCTGATTGGAACCTCAGATGCCTCGACAGACTTATTTCGCCAAGACCGGTGAACTCAACAAGACATGGCACCACGTCGACGCCGACGGAAAGATCCTCGGAAGGCTCGCGACCGAGATCGCCACGATCCTGATGGGCAAGCACCGTCCCGAGTACACACCCCATGTGGACAGTGGCGACTGCGTCATCGTGACCAATGCTCAGAACGTCGTCATGACGGGGCGCAAGCTCGAGCAGAAGACCGTTCAGTCCTTCAGCGGCTACCCCGGTGGCCAGAAGGTCAGAACCTACGAAGACGTGATGGAAAAGCATCCTGAGCGCATCATCGAACTTGCGGTCACCCGCATGCTTCCCAAGGGCCGTCTTGGACGACAGATGAGCAAGAAACTTCACGTGTACACCGGTGCGGATCATCCTCACCAGGCCCAGCAGCCAATGACTCTCGAGATCAACTGACACAAAAACGATTCGAGCAAAGACGCAGATGACCGAAGAGACCACCAACGAACTCACTGACACCATGCCCCTCAACGACGCGGTCGCCGTGGAACCCACGCCTGCACCCGTCCCGACCGGACCTGACGCCCACGGATGGTGGCGCGGCACCGGTCGACGCAAGACAGCGGTGGCACGAGTCCGAATCAAGTCAGGCAGCGGCGAGTTCAAGGTCAACAACCGCGATCTCGACGTCTACTTCTGTGAAGCACGCGATCTCAAGAACATCCGCAACGTTCTTGAAAAGACCGGCACCCTGGGTGCGGTCGATGTCTTCGTGAACGCCAACGGCGGCGGCTACATGGGGCAGGCGGGCGCCATCATCCTCGGCCTCGGCCGTGCCCTGCTCAAGTACGACGCTTCGCTCGAACCGATCCTGCGAGACAACGGGTTCCTGACCCGGGACGCACGAGAAGTCGAACGCAAGAAGTACGGACAGCCCGGCGCACGTCGACGATTCCAGTTCTCCAAGCGTTGATCGAGACGTTCGCCGGATCTCCCGGCAACCACGCTCAATCCAACACCTCCGAGGCCGCGCCTCCGAGCTTTCGCATGGCGTTCCCCAGACGGCTGTGGACGCGTCGAGCAGAGACGTCCTCACGCCCGGCCAGACTCTCCAGCGACTGCGGCTGAAGCATGCCCAGTCCGAAGCGGTCCTGAACCAG
>CABYSN010000022.1 GCA_902521645.1 Planctomycetota bacterium | reverse complement strand
GGTGCAGGTCTTGCTGCCGGCTTCGCCGTGCTCGGTGCCGGCCTCGGCATCGGTCGCATCGGCAGTGATGCCTGCAACGCGACCGCTCGTCAGCCTGAAATGGGCGGCAAAATCTTCATCAACATGATCCTGACCGCAGCACTCATCGAAGGTGTCGCACTCTTCGCAGTCGTGGTCGGCTTCCTGATGGGCACCAGCTGATCGACCGTCTCGTACGGTCGGTTCTCCCTTCCTGCTGTCGCGGGTGGCCTTCTGGCCCGCGCCAGCTCCTGACACGCCTCCTCCCGAGGAGGATTTCGGAGTAAACCGTGTTCAACATGGCTCAGCTTTTCAACAACGTCATCGCCGCCGGCACCGGGGGTCCCCTCGATGCCAACTTCATCGCCAACATCACGGGCATCGTGGTCTTCGTGGTCGCTCTTATCGCACTCAGAATTCTGGTGTGGCCGAAGATCACCGCAGGGCTCGATGATCGCAACGAGAAGATCGTCTCCGAGATCCGCTCGGCTGAAGAGGCTCGTGAACAAGCCAAGTCCGCGCTCGAGGATTACGAGCGAGAGCTTTCGAGGGCTCGTGAAGAGGCTTCCAAGATGATCGCTGACGCTCGAACCCAGGCCAAACAGCTCGCAGACGAGCTCAAGGCCAAGAACGAGCAGGAGCTTGCCGAGCGAATGCAGCGAGCCAACGCGGACATCGAGTCCGCCAAGGTCGCGGCAGTCGCGGAGCTGCACGGTCATGCAGCGGAGCTTGCCACCAACATGGCAGGCAAGATCCTCGGGCGTGAAATCAGTGTTTCGGATCAAAAGTCCCTCGTCGAGGAATCCCTCGCCGAACTCGGCCAGATGAACTGAGGAAGTCTCAAGCATGCCCCAGCGCCATGATGAAATCGCCGAAGTCTATGCACGAAGTCTCTATGACCTCGCGCATGCTGCAGGTGGTCTTGACAAGGTTTCCGAAGTCCATGATGAGTTGCAGCAGATCGTCGAGATGGGACGTTCGAATGACAACTTGCATGAATTCTTCGGCTCACCGATCATCGGCAAGACGAGTCGTCAGGAAGCCATGAAGAAGATCTTCGACGGCCGGATCTCCGATCTGGTTCTTCGATTTCTTCTGGTCACCAACGACAAGGGACGACTCGGGCACCTCGAGCACATCGCCGGGGCGCTTGATTCCATGATCCAGGATGCGCATGGGCGCATCGAAGTGGATGTCTTCACCGTGGGCGGCGACGGCGCCGATTCCGCGTTGCTCGAGACCGTCGCGTCTCGCGTGAAGGCCTCCACCGGCAAGGATGCCGTCCTGCATCAATATGCAGATCCTTCGATGATCGGCGGCATCAAGCTGCTCATCGGTGACAAACTCTACGACGGTTCGGTGGCGACTCGACTTCGCCGCCTCAAGGAAGAAGTCCTCGGTCGCGGTGCGGCCGGGGTTCGTGCCGAGTCGGCGCGATTCCTCGATAATTCAAATTCATGACACCCACCCCCCTCCAAAGGGGTAACGACGAACAGAGGACGAGCACGTGAAGATCAAGACTGACGAGATCACATCCGTCATCAAGCAAGAGATCGAGCAATTCGCCAGCCAGCTGGAGATCTCGGAAGTCGGCCAGGTGGTCGAAGTCGGCGATGGCATCGCTCGTGTCTACGGACTGAGCAACGTCATGGCCGGTGAACTTCTCGAATTCGAAGGTCATGGCGGAACCGTCATGGGCCAGGCCATGAACCTCGAGCACGACACCGTCGGTGCGGTGCTCTACGGTGAATCGACCGGCATTCGTGAAGGCGACACCGTTCGAGCCACCGGGCGACTTCTTGAAGTCCCCGTCGGCGAGGCCATGCTGGGTCGCGTCGTCGACCCGCTTGGAAATCCCATCGACGGCGGGCCTGCGATCGAGACCGACCAGACTCGCAAGCTCGACATCATCGCCCCCGGCATCGCGGCTCGACAGCCCGTCTCCGAACCGATGCAGTTCGGGATCAAGGCCGTCGACTCGATGATCCCCGTGGGTCGTGGTCAGCGCGAGCTCGTGATCGGTGACCGAAAGACCGGCAAGACCGCGGTCTGCGTCGACGCCATCATCAACCAGAAGAAGTTCTGGGGCACCGAAGACGCCGTGGTCTGCATCTACGTCGCCGTCGGTCAGAAGGAATCCACCGTCGCCGGCGTGGTCGAATCACTGCGTGAGCATGGTGCGATGGACTACACCATCGTCGTGACCGCTGGTGCCAGTGATCCCGCTCCGATGCAGTACATCGCACCTTATGCGGGCACCGCGATGGGTGAGCACTTCATGTGGCAGGGCATGGAAGGCAAGACACCCAAGCACGTGCTGTGCGTCTACGACGACCTTTCAAAACAGGCCGTGGCGTATCGCGAACTGTCGCTGCTGCTCCGACGTCCTCCCGGCCGTGAAGCCTATCCCGGTGACGTCTTCTACCTTCACAGTCGTCTCCTGGAACGTGCCACCAAGCTTTCCGATGCCAACGGCGGCGGTTCGCTGACCGCACTTCCAATCATCGAGACCCAGGAAGGCGACGTCTCGGCCTACATCCCCACCAACGTGATCTCGATCACCGACGGTCAGATCTACCTTCAGCCCGAGCTGTTCGCGGCGGGCGTCCGACCCGCGGTCAACGTGGGCATCTCGGTCTCCCGCGTGGGTGGTGCCGCCCAGGTGAAGGCCATGAAGGAAGTCGCCGGTTCACTGCGACTCGACCTCGCGGCCTATCGAGAACTGGAAGCGTTCGCTCAGCTTGGAACCGATCTCGACCCCGTCTCGGAGCGCCAGCTCCAGCGTGGAGCACGCATGGTGGAACTCCTCAAGCAGGGTCAGTACAACCCATACGAGGTCTTCGATCAGTGCCTTTCCATCTTCGCCGGTTCCAACGGACTGCTCGATGACGTCGACCTTGACAAGGTTCTGGATTTCGAACGTGCTCTTCTGGATTATTTCCACGGCCCCCAGAAACCGCTTCGCGACAAGCTCGTCGAAGCCGGTTCCTTCAAGGGCATGCAGGATGAATTCGTCGCAGCGATGCGCGACTTCAAGGCCAACTGGGTTTCGGTCTGAGTCCGACATCAGTCTGGATCGACTTCCGCATCCGATGAATAAAGAGCCGTGGCACAACCGCCACGGCTTTTTTTCGTTCCTGATCGGATTCAAGAGGGAATTCAAACGCGGTCTGAACTACTTTAATGGCATGAAGCCATGCCACTCAATTGCCCTGATCGTGATGACGTCCCTCTCCATGGCCGTCACCGCACAGGATCTTGTCGAGGTCAAGAATGTCTCCGCGCCACCTTCGGACATTCTTTCCGGTCGTCTGAGGCTGCCGGAACCATCCGCCTCGCCCACCACGGCATGGACCGCTCTGCTTCCGTTCGATCAGGCTCTCACCCGGTTCCGGACCGGAGAGGGCAAGAGCGCCGTGGCCTTGATCGCTGAAGACCCGTTCGCCTGGTCCTTCGAACTCGATCTGATCGATCAGAGCGGAACCGCGCCCAAGTCCGCTTTTCTTGAACAGTCGGCAACTCTCGAACAACTCACGACCGGAGCGAGTGCGCGTGTCATCCGAGTCGATCCGAAACTTCTCGATCAGGACGTCATGATCAACGTGGTGCCTCCTTCATCATCCGCCAAGGCATGGATGCTCGTTTCGGATGGTCGGGAGGATGTCCGACTTTCAACCTACGTCGGATCGATGCAGCGACTTCGGAACAACCCGGTCATCCTCCACGCCGCAGTCGAGAATGCACGGATCATCGATTCCCAGTGCACGGTTCGAGGGCCATCCGGCTCTTCTCTTTCACTGTCTTTCCTGCAGCTTGATGAACGCACCGCTTCGGCGATGTTCACGCCCGACCGTGTCGGTGACTGGACCATCCATTCATTGTTTTCGGTGCGTGACGATGATGGCGGGATCCGCCAGCGATCGACTCAGCAGGTGATCCGTGTCATCGATCGCACTCTCTCTTTCGCCCCACAGGATCTCGAGATCACTCAGTCCGAAGCGGGGGGAGCCCTCCTCCTCGAAGTGCCGGTCATGATTCAGCCCTCTGGGGAGCTTGATGGGATTCGGCGTGTGGCCCTGGCGGCAGAGGTGTGGGGCAGGGATGCCGATGGTGTGTCCGTTCCGGTCTGCTGGGTCTCTCGAATTCATGAACTCTCCCGGGAAGGCGGTTCTTCGGCCCTTGAATTGAGCATCGATCCGCGATGGCTGGCACTCGCCTCGGTCGAGGCATCCTCGCTTGAGTTTCGCGAGCTCCGTGTCCATGACACCGACGGTTTCGTGCTCATCGATCATCGATCCGTGGCTCGGCCGGAGTTGGATGGGAGCATTCTCATTCCCCGAGACGTCCCCAGGGCGACTGCGGACATGATGGCCTCCCGCTCCGACAGCATGGTCACGGGGCGATCGACTCCCGGACTCTCCTCCGTGGGCGGACACGTCCTTCTGCTTTCACACGGCTATTGCACCGATCAGTTCCCATTTCGATTGAGTGACTTCTCCGGTGATTACGAGCTCTATGAGGATTACAGCCAGAATCGCACTAATGACGAATTCGCCCTCGGGTACGAAGCGTTCGGTCGGAATTTCAAATCGATGGGCATCGTCGGCCACTCTCAAGCCGGTCATGCCGCGACACATCTGTACACGTTCTACTGGAGCGCTTTGGACTGGGCGACCGGTGGAACCAGGATCCAGGGGGTTGGTGTTCCCTGGCTTGGCACGAGTCTTGCCGGCAATGCGGCCGTGCTCGGTGACATCTTCGGAATCGGGTGCGGAGTTCTCTACGACCTGACCTACGATGGATCCACGGCATGGTTGTCCTTCATTCCATCCTGGGTGCGAGCGGAAACGGACTTCTGGACGACATCGTTCGAAGACGGCTTCTTCTATGACTACTGTCAGATCATCACGGATCTACTCCTGACCGATCCCGATGACGGCACCGTCGAGCGATATGCGGGGCAGCTTGATGGCGGAAACAACCGTGGGCACAAGGAGGGTTGGTGTCACACCCGCTTGATGCGCGACCCGCCCCAATGCAAGGATGCCTCAAGAAACGTCATTCTGGATGCGGAGGCAGCCCGATGAAATCGATCGTCAACCAGTTCGCAGTCCCTTTGTTCCTCGCGTGCGCAACGTCTTGCATCACGACGAATTCAGATGCCGACTCCTATCGATTCGAGGTCAATGAATCCGCGTCCATTCCGGATGGAACCGGTTCGATCCGATCCATTCCATTCGAAGTGGCACTCTCAGGATCACCCGATCTGATCGTCACCGGAATCGAGCTGGAACTGGACGTCCTGCATCCCTGGATCGGCGATCTCCTGGTCACGCTTCGATCTCCGTCGGGGATCACCTCCGTGCTGCTCGATCGCAATGGACAGGTCCCCCTTGGATTTCCCGGCCCGTTCGGTTGTGGTGGAGATGACATTTCGGTGACGCTCACCGAGAACGCCGCCACCGCCGTCGACGAGGTCTGTTCCATAACCTCCACTCCGGTGCTTGTCGGTCCCCTCCGTCCCCATCAATCATTGGCGACTCATTTCGGAAGCGAGCCGGACGGCATCTGGTTCATCGATCTTCAGGATGTTCAGTCCGGTGATTCCGGAACGTTCGTTTCCGCCGCACTCCTGCTCGAGATCGAAGAGGACTGTGATGGTGACGGCATTCCAGATGGCTGCATCTGTGCCGGCGATCTCAACGACGACAGCATCATCGATGGTTCGGATCTGGCCGGCCTGCTTTCGAGTTGGGGGCGATCCGGAGGTTCTGCGGACCTCGATGGAGACGGTTCGGTCGGCGGGGGGGATCTCACGATTCTGCTCGCCGGTTGGGGGTCCTGTCTCTGAGTCCATGATCCTCGTCTGTTTCAGCCGAAGACGACGACTCGCTCTCCCTGGACCATCAGTCTCTTTTCAATGCTCCATCGCACCGCTCGCGAGAGCGTGTTTCGTTCGACGTCTCGTCCTTTTCTGGTCAGGTCGCTCACGCCGTCACGGTGTGAGCATTCAAGGACCTCCTGTGAAATGATCGGTCCCGCATCAAGCTCCGCAGTGACGTAATGCGCGGTGGCTCCGATCAGCTTCACCCCGCGTTCATGCGCCTGTCGGTAGGGCGACGCTCCGGCGAACGCCGGAAGGAACGAGTGATGGATGTTGATGATTCTCTCCGGCCAGGCCGAGACGAAACGGGGGGAGAGAATCTGCATGTATCGGGCAAGCACGACCAGATCGATGGCATGCTCTTCGAGAAGCGCTTCGAACCGACGTTCGGCATCCTCTCTCCGACCGGCATCGTTGGGCACATGAACGAAGGGCACTTCGAAGAAATCCGCCAGACTCCGCAGGTCCTCGTGGTTGGAGATGATGAGGGGAATCTCACAGTCCAGCTCACGGGAGGCATGTCTCTGCAGAAGATCCTGGAGACAATGGGGTTCTTTCGAGCAGAAGATGGCCAGTCGTGGCGTCTCATCTCTCGGATGCAGTGAGATCGTCATTCCCTCCTCGTCTGCGACGGATCTGATGCTGTCCTCGAATCCTGATCCCTTCCATGAGACATCAGCCCTTTCGAGCACCATCCGCATGCGAAAATCGCCGTGTTCCGCATCGACCGACTGATCGACCTGGACGATGTTGCATCCAAGCTCATGGACGGTCGAGGCCAGTCGTGCCACGATGCCGGGTCGGTCCGGGCAGGACACCAGCAGTACGGCTTGTGACAGGTCATTCATGGGAGACTCCGTCCTGACTATCGCCCAAGGATCCGATCTGGCAAGCGCGAAGGCCGGTGGTGACGTCATTTCGTGAATCCATTAGCATCATGGAGTCCATTTTACTCATCCATTTCAGGGTTGGATAACACATGATCGCACTTCCACCGTCATTCCTGCTCCAGGGCGTTGCCGACTCACCGACGGCAGCCACTTCCGAGAAATCAGCGCCCGAGGAGTTGAAGTCTCTCATGGACGCACGCAGCATTGATGACCTGAAGGAACAGAGTGGTGCGATCTGGGATCTTCTCTCTGATGCCGTCGCCGGATACGGTCCCAAGGTCGTGATGGCCATACTGCTTTTCTTCGTCGGACTGTTCGTGATCATGCTGCTTCGCAAGTTCGTGGCCCGTGCGTTTCGAATCCAGAAGCTCGATGCCACCGTCTCCGGTTTCATCCTGAGTCTGCTCGGAATCGGACTTCGAATCCTGCTCGTGATCATGGTCCTCGGGGTGCTCGGGGTCCCGACCGCCAGTCTTGGATTCGTGATCGGTGCGGCATCTCTTGCCATTGGGTTCGCGATGAAGAACACGCTCGCGAACTTCGCAAGTGGGATCCTCATCCTGATTCTCAAGCCGTTTTCGCTGGGTGACTTCATCGAAGCGAAGGGTTTCACGGGCACGGTCCGTGAGATTCAAATGTTCAACACCGTCATGACCACGACCGACAACAAGCGTGTGATCATTCCAAACAGCGACCTTTCGAGCAGTTCACTGATCAACTATTCCTCCGAATCCACCAGACGCATCGATGTGGTCTTCGGCATCGGATACGAGGACGACATCGATCATGCCTTTTCGGTTCTCGACAGAATCGTCTCCGGTGATCCCCGGACGCACGCGGAGCCCAAACCACTCATCAAGGTGGTCAATCTCGGCGACAGCTCCGTCGACATCAATGTTCGAGTCTGGGTCGATTCGGGTGATTTCGGTCTCTACAAGATGGAGCTCCTCGAGACGGTGAAGAAGACGTTCGATGCCGAGGGGATCTCGTTCCCATTCCCCCAGCGGGAAGTGACCATGCATCAGGCCGACTCTTCCACGTCCTGAATCGAAGCGACCAATTCAGCGCTGCTTGGGCACTCAGGCATGTAAGCCCTTGCTGTGACGTGGATTAATTTGCCAAAAAGAGTTCTTTTTACTTGTTGAGGGGTGGCTTGTCGTGGATGATCTATCTGCCTGCCGAGAGAGCAGGCGGCGGAGCCTGAGAAACTCTGCTGACTCCCACAGATGAAACAATTCGATGTGATTCTCCTCGTGTCCGTTATCCCCGGCTCAAGGTGCCACATCTCCCTCAGGATTGCTTCTATATGGATGAATGAAATCGAATCGAGTCGTATGGTTCGACTTCATGTTGAATTTGGAGTCTGTGGGAAGGTGATTCGTGCCGGGAGAGAGCCTCACTTCGGCGACTTCGGGGTTGATCCGAAGAACAGGTTCGGCATCGAATCCACTGACATGTACGAGCCGCGGGCAACCGCGGCTCGTGCAATTTTTGTGTAGCATCGCCCCCATGATCGGAACAGACATGTCGTCGGATCGTTTTCAGTCCTTCAAGAACGTCTCCTGCTGTGTGACCGGTGGCGCCGGTTTCATCGGATCGCATCTCGTCGAGGCGCTTGTCGGCGAGGGAGCGTCCGTCACGATTCTCGATGACTTGTCCTCCGGAGATCTCGAGCGCCTGAGTCCCTGGCGTGACGAAATTCGTGTGGTCGAAGGATCGATTCTCGATGAAGATGCCTTGAATCAGTCGTTTGATGGCGTCCAGATCGTCTTTCATCACGCTGCACTCGTGTCCGTTCCGGAATCGCTCGAATTCCCCGAACGCTATCAATCGGTGAACGTCGATGGCACTCGCCAGGTCCTCGAAGCCAGCATCAGGCATGGTGTCTCACGACTGGTCTATGCCGGCAGCTGCAGCGCCTACGGCAATCTTCCGGGGCTGCCCAAGGTCGAGAGTGATCCCGTCGATCCGACCTCGCCGTATGCCGCTTCAAAGCTTGAAGGTGAACTTCTCGTCGGTGCCCATGCCGATTCCGCAGGGCTCGATACCGCCCGGCTGCGCTACTTCAATGTCTTCGGTCCTCGACAGCCTCACAACTCGCCGTATGCAGCGGTCGTCCCCAAATTCGTGGAGGCACTCTCCTCGGGTGGTTCCGCTCGGATCTTCGGTGACGGAGGTCAGACTCGTGACTTCATCGATGTGCGTGACGTCGTTCAGGCGAATCTCAGGGCGGCAGCTCTCATCGAACCTCATCAAGGATGCGTCTATAACATCGGATCCGGGGCCCGGATCTCGATTCTCGAGGTTCTCGAGACCGTCGCCAGCGAGCTCGGTCTTCCCGTTCGGATGACTCTCGAAGAGGCTCGCGGGGGGGAAGTCAGGGACAGCGAGGCCTGCATCGATCTGGCCCGTGAGCGGCTGGGTTTCGAGCCAATGCGCTCGCTCGCCGAATCCGTGCGTGAGATCTCCGAAGCTTCCAGCTGACGGAGAGTGCATTCACTCTCCGATGTCCTCCGCCCAGAGATCAGGCTTTTCCCTCTGCAGGGTTCTCATCATTTCGATGCATCTCTGGTCATCGAGGACATCGACCGTGATGCCGTGCTCTTCGAGCCAGTGTTCCGCACCAAGGTAGGTGTGGTTTTCTCCGATGATCACGTGCTTCACTCCAAAGAGGCAGGCCGAGCCGCTGCACATCTGACAGGGGGAAAGCGTGGTTGCGAGATAGAGCTCGTTCCAGTCCCGTCTTCTTCCTGCATTTCGCAGGCAGACGATCTCCGCATGAGCCGTCGGGTCACCCGTCTGGACACGCATGTTGTGCCCTTTCGCCACGATGGTGCCATCCTCCCTGGCGAGAGCTGATCCGATTGGAATGCCTCCCTCTGACCATGACTTCCTGGCCTGTCCGATCGCCTCCTCGAGGACCATGTTCATGATTTCAGGCGTCATCATCTTGACTCGTCTCCGAAGAATGATGCGGGGCAAAAAAAGCCGGGAGCCGAGTCCGGCCGTGTGCGCACGGTCCGACTCGGCTCCCGCTTAAACCTGGTTCAAGTCACTTGGCAGGATGGGATCCTGCGGTCGAGAAGCTCGGTCCAGCTTTTCCTGACCACTTCACCGAAGGGACATCCCCGGTGGAGAGAGCTCCCATGGCCCCGGCACCGTGGTAGGTGTGATCGGCCGATCTTGCGTACGCAGGATGGACTCCGTTGGCATCGTGGCCCGTGAGCGCCGCGCCGCTGGGGTGTCCCCACACATCGTAGTAGGGGTCGTTGTAACCGCCATAGTTGCTGCCGCCCCAGTAATCGAGCGAGCCGTTCGATTGATCCTCAGTGTTGAGGTTCACGCCTTCGGTCTGGGAATCAAGATACGGGTACTGGTGTGAATCGGCGACCACGCTGCCCTTGTTGCGTTCCATGATGTAGCCACTGTCGTTTGCAAGCGACGCCACGTGCATGGCTTCGTCCCAGTGCGATGCGAGGTAGCGCTGACGTGCCTTGAATTTCGCGTTGTTGGCTTTCACGGCATCTGAGTTCTTGGCGTCGGCTGCGGCTGCCCGAGCGGTGGCGGCTTTGGCATTTGCCGCACCCTTGTCCTTGGCCCAGCTCATGTAGTCGTCCATCATGCCATTGGTCTGGATGAATGACGACACGCGCAGCATGGTGGCCTGCATGTTTTCGTAGGCATTCCAGTCCTTGGTGACCATCGCTTTCTCTTTTGCAAGAGCCGCGCTGGGATTGGCGACATCGGCATCGGGTGTGGGATGTTCGCTCATGACTCTTTGCAGCGCGATGTCATATGCCTTGTCGAGGCTCAGACCCTGGGGCTTGTCGGCGGGGGTTTTTCGGTAGGTGTCCCATTTGGCGTCCATGTTCTTCGCGCTGATGAATTCCGTCATCTGCGTGATCCGGGTATGGGCCTGGAGCGTCATCGGTTCGATGGTCGAATCGACGAACTGCATCGCAGCGAGCTTCTGGGCTGCCGTGGCGGCGGAGGTGTCTGCTGACTGGTTCGCCGACGCGTTGGCGACCGTGAGCAGGAGACAGGTGGAAATCGTGGTGATCAGGGTTCTGGGGTGCATTTTGAGGGCTCCTTCTAGGTCGCTCAAAGTACCTTCAGGAGCCCTCTCTGTGGGGTCGGCTCGGGAAAAAAGCGGTTCTATCTCCTTCAAATGAAAAACAACCCCTCGAATTGAGAGGGGTTGCTTCGATTTCAATGGTTGGAGGGGGGCGTCAATAGAGATGTTCGCCCGGCATTTCATCAGGAACGGATTCCTCTTCCTCGATCGGAACGATGGTCATCTCCTGAATCTCATCTGCCGTCTCATCCGCAGCGTCCGCAGCGTATCCGTTCTCAAGCTCTCCGGATTCCATCGCTCGCATCTGATGCCATTCATCCAATGTGAGCATCACCTCTCGAGCGACCGACCCCTTGTGCTCGCCGAGAATTCCTGCGAGTCCCATCTGATCGACCAGTCGTGATGCCCGGCTGTAGCCGATGGCGAGACGTCGCTGCAGCAGGGAGACCGAACCTCTGCCCGATTCGATCATGATCTCGACCGCCTGGTCGAAGAGCGGGTCGCGCTTGCTGGGTTCGAGTCCCGATTCCGGATCGTGGTCATCCTGGCCGCTTGCACTCGCGGACTTGATCGCCACCAGGCTGCGTTCGAAGTTGGGGGCCGCGACAGTCTTGAGGAATCGTGCCACGTCACGGGTCTCCTTGTCGGTGACCAGCGTGCCTTGACAGCGCTTGATTTCAGTGCTGGCCGGCGAGAGGAACATCATGTCGCCCTGGCCCAGGAGAAGTTCGGCGCCCTTCTGGTCGAGGACGATCCTGCTGTCCATGCCGGAAGCCACCTTGAAGGAGATCCTGCATGGCATGTTGCTCTTGATCAATCCCGTGACGACGTTCGCCTGAGGTCTCTGCGTGGCCAGGATCAGGTGGATGCCGACGGCTCTCGCCTTCTGTGCGATTCGAACGATCGAGTGTTCGACTTCCTTCGCCGTCATCATCAGGTCGGCGAGTTCGTCGATGACGAAGACGAGATAGGGGAGTTTATTGGGAAGCTTGGCCTTCGCCAGATCGGTTTCGGCACCGGCACGTTCGCAACGCGTCTCCTCGTCGAGTTCGTTGTACGACACGATGTCTCGGACGCTGCATTGCTGCAGCAGTTCGTATCGCTCCTCCATCTTGCCGACCGCCCATTCGAGGATCGCCGCGGCCTTGGTCATTTCAGTCACGACTGGTGACATCAGGTGGGGGACGTCAGAGAACTGGCTCATTTCGACCATCTTGGGATCGACCAGAACCATCTTGAGTTCGTCTGGTCGCTTCGTGTAGAGCCAGCTCATGATGATCGAGTTCATGCAGACGCTCTTGCCGGAGCCCGTCGTGCCCGCGATCAGCATGTGAGGCATCTTGGCCAGATCCGCCACCAGTGGCTCGCCGGCGTTGTCCTTGCCCAGGAACATGGGAAGGATCATGCCATTGGCAGCGCCACTGGACATGAGTTCACTGAGTCTGACCTTCTCCTTGCGAGGGTTTGGAACCTCGATTCCGACCGTCGTCTTGCCAGCCATGGTCGGAATGATTCTGATGTTGGGTGCCTGAAGACTTCGGGCAAGGTCGCTTTGGATCGAATTCAAACGAGCGACTCTGGTACCAGGGGCGAGTTGGACCGAATAGAGCGTCACGACGGGACCGCTTTCGATTCCTGTCACATCGGCGTCGATCTGGAACGTATGAAGCGTCTCTTCCAGGACTTCAGCCTGTTGTCTGACATGGCCTTCCATCTGCTTCGAGAAGTTCTCCTCGGATGCTTCGAGAAACTCAAGTCCGGGGAACTGATAGCCCTCAAAATTATCCTCACGTGGAAGGTCCGCTTCGGTCACTTCCTGAGGCTTGCTCGAAGCCATCCGCACCGGCAGCTTCGCGATCTTGGCACGCAGTTGCGCCTTGGTCAGAGCCGGGCGTTCTTCCTCCTCTTCCTCGACATCTTCGTAGTCGTAGTCTTCTTCCTCTTCCTCTTCTTCTTCTTCTTCTTCCTCGTCCTCGTATTCGTCTTCGTACTCGTATTCGTCTTCAGCCTCGAATTCTTCGAGGTCATCCACGGCAGGCCCACCGGCGGGTCGCAAGGTGCCTCGGTTCGTGGGCAGACGTTCCGCCACGGCTGAGAAGAATGCTGGAATTCGTTCGTTGAACACATCGCCGGCCCTTCGCAGGGCATCGGGAAGTCTGAGCACCAATTCATCTCCGGCGATGAGTGCTCCGATCACGAATGCGGTGAGCATCCACAATGTGACTCCGAATCCATTGAACCGAGCCTGCAGATGTTCCGAGAGGTAGCTCGGAATCAAGCCACCCGGCGCGGAAGGGGTTCCAGCGGCGCCGCCAAACCAGGTGACATCCAGAGTCGCGAGCGCCAGAGCGGAAAGGCAGGCACCCACGATGCGAAGGGTGGGATGGGTGATCTCCCGGCCTCTCAGCACCGTGATCAAACCGATCAATGCCCAGATGAGGAGAACCCAGATGGCGAAACCAAGTGCTTGCAACGACCAGTTGGCGAGGGTGGCCCCGACGATCCCCATCGGATTCATCGTGGGGTCATTGTGGACGCTCGTCGAGCGAGCGGGCCAATCCGCGGCATCGAAGCCGATGAGTGCCGTCACAAAAAACAGCCAGCATGCAGTGGCCAGCACCCAGCCTGCGACCTGCATCGCGGATCTTTCAGTGCGTTGAGAGGCCTTAGTCTTCTTTCGCATCGCTTTGGAAGTCCTTTTTCGTGCCATAGTTCCTGTAAATATCGGCAGAACACCCTTTTCTCGGTGAGAAACAGAGGCCATATCCGACCCACTTTCCGTCTCATGGCGTTAGGATTTTGCCTTGATCCCCACCCTCGTTGCCAATCTGGCCGGTTCGAGGCGTCTGAGGGGCTCAAAGTGCTGTCGAAAGGCTGCGATGAAGTTCGAATTGATCGATCAAATCCTTGAAACATCACCTGATCGGGTGGTTGCCATCAAGAATGTGTCGAGTGCGGAAGAGTATCTGGCGGATCATTTTCCCTCTTTTCCGGTCCTCCCGGGGGTTTTCATGCTCGAATCGATGCTCCAGGCGGCTCGATGTCTTCTTTCCGAGCAGGGATGTGACCACATGATGCTGGGTGAGGTGCGAGCTCTTCGCTACGGGACGTTCGTCCGCCCTGGAGAAACACTGAAAGTAGACGTTCAACTCCAGAAATCAGTGGACGGCATCTTCACTTTCAAGGGAAACGGGTATCGAGTTCTTCCCGGCGATTTGGGTGATCCCGCCACAGCGGTCTCCGGACGTTTTACAATGCGCCCCGCCAAGCCGTAGGCTCTCTCGTTTGAGATCCGTCGCATTGTGGTGGCTTGACCAGTACCTGTCATGAAGACGGCATGTCCGTCATGAGGAGCAAGTGGATGGCACTCAGCCGAGATGAAGTGAGCAATCGAGTGAGCAATGTTCTTGAAGAGGCGCTTGGCGTCGATCAGGACGAGATCACACCCCAGGCGACATTGATCAATGATCTGGGAGCCGAGTCGATTGATTTTCTCGACATCAGCTTTCAGCTTGAAAAGGCATTCGAGGCGGACTGTTCTCCCGACACGCCGTTCAAGATCGAACAAGGGGAACTTTTTCCAGAGAACCTCCTGAATGACGCCGAGCTGGTCGAGAATGGCCGGATCACCGATGAAGGCATGGCACTTCTGAAGGAGAAGATGCCCCACGTCGACTTTTCCGAGTTCGAATCCGATCGGAGTGTGGGAAAGATTCCCGAACTCTTCACCGTGAAGACCCTCGTGGACTTCTGCGAGCGCAAGCTCGCGGTCTGCGCGGCCTGACCAGTTTTCGAGGGACACGATGCGTTGGATGTGGATTGATGCGGTCACCGAATACGAGCCTGACAAGAGGCTTGTGGCCGTGAAGAACGTCTCACTGGCCGAGGAGCATCTTCACGACCATTTCCCCGCGACCGAGACGCATGCGGCTCTGCCTCTGATGCCCAATTCACTGATCATCGAAGGCATGGCTCAGACCGCGGGCATCCTCGTCGGTTCGGTCAATCGTTTTCGTGAGAAGGTGGTGTTGGCGAAGATCACCCGTGCGACGATCGATGCGGACGTTGTTCCCGGCAAGACCATTCGTTACGACGCTCATCTGGATCGAATCGACGAAGCCGGGGCAGCCACCGCGGGCACCGTCGAGATGCTTGATCATGCCACCGGAGCATGGTCTCGGATCGGTGCTGTGGATCTCGTCTTCAGTCACATCGACAACAACATGGCCGGACTCGAATTCCCCGAACACAACTTCGTCTTCAGCGACAACTTCCGTACCATCCTGCGATCCGCTGGGATGGATTCTCTCTGCGACTGAGCACATGGCACACCACAAGGCGATCTATCCCGGCTCCTTCGATCCACCGACGCTCGGTCATCTGGACGTTCTGACACGTGCTCGGCGTTTGTTCGACGAAATCGTGCTGGCGGTCGGTCGAAATCCCGACAAGGGCGGTCCCTTCATCGAGATTGAAACCCGTCTGGCCCTGCTTCAGGATCTCGTCGACGAGATCGTCGCGGATGATCCCTCCCTGGCGAAGGTGACCGTGGCGGCGTACGAAGGTCTGACCGTTGATTTCGCACGGGATCAGGAGGCCAGTGCGATTCTTCGTGGAATCAGAAACACGACCGATCTTCAATCCGAATGCCAGCTCGCCATCACCAATCGTCAGGTCGCTGACATCGAGACCGTCTTCGTCGTTCCCGGTGAAGCCTTTGCCTACACATCCTCGAGTCTGATCCGCCAGATCGCGGAACTCGGAGGAGATCCCCAACGATTGAGCACGATGCTTCCTTCCAACGTGATTGAGATCATCTCGGCCCGGCAGGCGGGGAATCACGGATCATGAGTCTTGATTTTCGTCCGATCTCGCTTGGTGCGCTCTCCGCGCATCCGCTCCGGGGTGAAAAAGGTGAGAAACGACCCGGTCATCTCACGACCACTCTGATCATTCAGGATGAGGTCCGGATTCTCGTCGACCCTTCATTGCCACCGCGTGTCCTCGCGGAGCGACTCGATGAACGTGCTGGTCTTTCCGCAGAGGACATCGACATGGTCTTCCTCACGAGCTTTCGTCCGATCGGACGTCGTGGGCTTCCGCTCTTCTCCGATGCGCGCTGGTTGATCGCCGAACCTGAACGAGAGGCGATCGGCGTCGGATTGATACAGGAATATGAACGTGCCTCCGATGCCTCCGACGAATCTCTGCTCGAGACCTTGCGGGAAGAGATCAGCCTGCTTCAACGATGCGAATCCGCCCCGGACACGCTCGCCGAGGGGGTCGATCTCTTTCCCCTCAATGGACTGACTCCCGGGTTCTGTGGGCTTCTTCTGGCCGATCCCAAGTGGACCACGGTCATCGCGGGAGACGCCGTCCCCACGGTGGAGCATCTGGTCGCCGGGCAGGTTCTTTCTGAAGCCCATGATCTCAAGGCCGCCCAGGCGGCTCTGGGCGAGGTCGTCGAGATCGCCGATTTCATCGTCCCCGGTCGTGACGGCCTGACGCCGAATCCCATTCGTCGGTGGTGATGATCCTGATTCATTGCTCAAAAAGGAAGGGGCCCCGCTCGGGGAGGCGATTCCGAGTCGGGGCCAATCCAGGGGTCTTGTTGTTCCTCAGGTCTCTTGAAAGTGCCGAGGCGGGCCGATCGAAGCGTCCGTCGAGCATCCGAGTCCAGGGCACGGCCCCGGTACTTTCAAGCCACCCGAGGGGATGACTGCTCAAACTGTCCATTTCAGGATCTGCAAGACAAGTCCCAGTCTGAAAAAAGTGTCCTGATGAGTTCCAATTGAGTCTGTCTGGACCGGGAATTGCCCTGCTAGAATGTCCCCATGGCCAATTCATCCCCCAATGTGAATCTCTCCTCTCGACCGGATCTTGTCGGGAATTCATCTCATATCGAGCTGCAGCCCATCGAGCGCCCGGTCACGATCCGTACGATTCAGCGGATGGTCGATTCGGGTGAGGCGTTCGCCTGCCTGACCGCCTATGACGCCTTGACGGCCGGTCATATGCAGGCTGCTGGCGTGCCGGTGTTGCTCGTGGGAGACACCGCGGCCGAGGTGATTCTCGGCCTACCCGGAACGATCCACGCTCCACTTGATTTCCTCATCACCCTGACTGCGGCAGTCAAGCGTGGTGCCCCCAATTGCTGGGTCATCGGTGACATGCCCTTCATGAGCTATCAGGTCAGCATCGAGGAAGGCTTGAGGAATGCAGGTCGGTTCCTGGTCGAAGGTCATGCCGACGCCGTGAAACTTGAAGTCGATCTCGGCCATGTCGAACTTGTTCGTCGCATGGCGCATGCTGGCGTTCCAGTGATTGCACACATCGGATCCAAGCCCCAGCAGGCTCGCCGTCACGGAGGGTACTACTCCGATGGGCGCACGGTCGATGCTGCCGACCGTCTGATCGAGGAGGCCGTGGCCTTCGAATCGGCAGGGGCATCGATGATTCTCGTCGAGGCCGTACCCGCCGAAGTGTCCGCTGAAATCGTCAAGAGCGTTCGAATCCCCGTGATCGGATGCGGTGCGGGTCCGGATTGTCATGGACAGATCGTCGTCACGCATGATCTGCTCGGCCTCACTGACTGGCAGCCTCCTTTCGCGCAACCAATCGATCGGATCGGCGATGCCGTTCGTCAGGTCGGTGCGCAGTGGGCCGACAGGGTTGCAAGGCGTGCTCATGGGGAGCATCCCTATCGCATGAGCGAGGGTGAGACCGAACGTCTCAGGAATCGACCCGATTCCTGCAACGAATGATCGAGTTTCCGGTACATCCGGATCATCACCATCTCCCATTTGATCAATTTCGAAACGTCATTACTCATGCTTCAAATCCACAACGCACGCTCCGGTTCACCAGCAAGGCGACGTGGTTTCTCGATGGGATGGATCCCGGCCTTGCTCGTCATGTCGCTCGGAGTGCTGGTGATTCTGCTCGGTCCTCAACTCGTGCGACAGGTCATTCATGAACGGGAGCGGGAAGTCGTTCTTCAGGCCTCTTCCCGTCTGGTCGAGGACAATGTCCTCGAACTGATCAATCAGGCGACGCGTAACATCGCGCTCAAGGTCGAACCTTCGGTCGTTCACGTCTCCACATCGGGAGATCTGAATGCCAGCACCGGAGCGAGAGGATTCTTCACGTCGAGCGGTTCCGGATGGGTCTACGACGAATCCGGTCACATCATCACCAACGCGCATGTCGTCGCTTCCGCTGATGTGATCGAGATCCAGTTCCAAAATGGCGAACGAAGGAATGCGCGCTTCATCGGATCGGACGTCCGCAGCGACATCGCCGTTCTTCGCGTCGATCCGGTGCGGATGCATCCCGCGGAACGAAGCATCGCGATTCCAGAGCAGGGCGAGCTCGTCTATGCCTTCGGATCGCCATTTGATTTTCGTTTTTCGATGTCCTCCGGAATCGTTTCCGGTCTCGGGCGTTCCGCCGGCCTGGCCGCACTCGACACCGAGAACTTCATACAGGTCGATGCCGCGGTGAATCCCGGAAACTCCGGCGGTCCGCTCTGCGATGTGCAAGGTCGCGTCATCGGCATGAACACCGCGATCGCGACAGGGCGTGGAAATCAGATCGGAGAAGAAGGCCAGTTCGCTGGAATCGCGCTTGCCATCCCCACCCGAATGATCGAGATGATCGTGGATCAGATCATCGCCGGTGACGAAGTCGTCAAGGGATATCTCGGCGT
>CABYSN010000021.1 GCA_902521645.1 Planctomycetota bacterium | reverse complement strand
CTGGGAGATTCTTGAAAACACGAATTTCATCATCGACCGGTACCGAGAAGCGACCATCTCACTCGACTACTACGGGGATTCGATCCTGAACTCGAGCTTCGACGTCATCTTCATGTCGCTTGGGTTTCTCATCGCGGCGAGAGTGCCCTGGCTGGCGACGCTGGTCATGGCGCTCTCCTTCGAGATCTTCACCGCGATCATGATCCGCGACAACCTCAGCCTCAACATCATCATGTTGTTGTTGCCGGTGGAAGCGATCAAGACGTGGCAAGGCGGCTGATCGCCACGAATGAAACGGTTCAGTCGCTCTGCTCTTCACCAGGCTGCTCGGCGGCGTCCGAAAGATCCTCGCGATCCTCCTCGGGTCGGAATTCAAGGATGATGTCATCCTTGTCTTCATTCTGGAAGACGCGAACCCGCTGATTCCTGGCGAGTTCGAGGACCGCCAGAAACAATCCGATCATCTCGACGCGCCGCTTGCCGGTCATGGCTTCAACCAGTGAAAGTCGCTTGTCCTCACGATGCATCATGCGATCGATCAGATCCTGCTCATGCAGTGCGATCGGCGTGTCGTCGTATTCGATCTCATGATCGCCCATCTTGCCGAAGTCGACCGCCTCGACGATGCGCTGGTAGGCGTCGATCAGATCACCGATATGAGCATCCTCGATCTCGAGTGTTTCCGGTTCCTCGGTCTCGTCAGGCTGGACGTCGGAAGGACGCACGACCGCCGCGAACTGCTTCGAATGCTCGAAACGATGTTCATCCAGGCGCTCCGAAGCGGCTCGATAACGTTGATACGCCATCAGCTGCTGGACGAGTTCGAATCGAGGATCGGCGTCGGAACCATCATCACCGATGTCCTCGGGCACATCATCCTCGGACGTCTCGACAGGCTTGAGAGAACGACTCTTGATCTCGATCAAGGTCGCCGCCATCACGAGGAATTCACCCGCGATCTCGATGTCGATCTCATCGATCTCTCGAAGCAGTTCGAAATACTGCTCGGTGATCGAGACGATCGGAATGTCGTTGATGTCGACCTCGGCCCTTCTGATGAGAAAGAGCAGCAGATCCAACGGACCCTCGAAGTTGGATAATTTAACCTGATAGTCGTCCTGAAGCGCCATGAGGAGAGTGTACCCGCAACCCGGTCGTCGACGCGCCTCCGCTCTGAGGTACACTGTGAACATGACAGATTCGACCAGGACCAACAGCCGTACCGATGAGCTTCAATTCATCTCGGAAGTCCTCGGAACCGAGGCCGAGGGAATCACCAGAATCGCGTCCTCCGTTCCCGGCGCCGCCGATGCATGGTGCGCCGCACTCGACATCCTCGAAGGATGCGACGGCCATCTGGTGGTCTCGGGCATGGGTAAATCCGGGCTGGTCGGGGGAAAGATCTCCGCGACTTTCTCGAGTCTCGGTCAACCCAGCAACTTCGTCCACCCCTCTGAGGCGGTGCATGGAGATCTGGGAAGGTTGCGTCGAGGGGACGTGGTGTTTCTGCTTTCATTCAGCGGGGAGACCGAGGAACTGGTGAGCCTCGCGCACATTCTGAAGGCGGACAAGGTCCCCATGATCGCCGTGACGAACGTCCCCGAGTCTTCGCTCGCGCGTGCGGCCGACGTCCATGTCCCGCTGGGCGGCATCACCGAAGCCTGTCCTCTGAACCTCGCACCGACCGTCTCGACCACCGTGATGATGGCGATCGGGGACGCGCTGGCTCTGGCTCTGGCCAGGCGACGTGATTTCACGGCGGACGACTTTCACAGGCATCACCCGGGCGGCATGCTCGGAGCCGGACTGCGACCGGTCGTGGAGGTGCTTCGATTCAAGGTCGGAGAGAACCTTCCCATCGTGCGTGACGACAGCTCGGTACGGGATGCACTCGCCGCGGCCGGTGGAGAGCGGCGTGCGGGTGCGATCGTCCTGGTGGATCAAGCCGGACAGATGAGCGGCATCTTCACGGATGGGGATCTGCGACGACTGGTGAACACGAATCCCGATCCGGGTGCCGCGCTGGATCAACCCATCAACGGCTGCATGACCCGAAGTCCTCGACACCTTTCACACGAGGATCTGGTGCGGGATGCAGTGAGACTGATTCGCGAGTTGCGTGTGGATGAACTTCCGGTGGTGGATTCCTCCGGGGCCCCGCTGGGACTGATCGATGTCCAGGATCTGATCGCGATGAAGGTCGTGACGGATCTACCCGGACACTGAGGAGCGATCGCGACACGATGGAAACCTATCTCGATGAAATCGATGAAGAGATCATGGTGCTGGTGGCCGATGGCGGACTTGACGCCCACAATGCACGAGAACTCGGGGAGAAGCTCGAAAGCCTCGTCGAGGCCGGGATCCGGGACGTGATCGTGGACTGCTCGAAACTCACATTCATCTCCAGCGCGGGGATCGGCACGCTCCTGAAGATCAACCATGGCCTGAAAAACCGAGGCGGCAGGGTCCATCTGGCAGGTCCGTCCGGAGCGGTGGTCCAGGTCCTCAAGATCGCCAGAATCGATCGGATTCTGGGAGTCCACGATGACGTGGGCCGAGCCAAGCACGAACTCCGCCGACTGGGGTGACCTGCACGGATTTCGTGCATGCTGACGCCTTTTTCAAAGAAACCATGGATTTGGTCGAGGCTTCTTCGAACCACAAGCCTTAGTGGTCGAGGAGAAGTCGCCACCAAGGGAATGCGGCGAGCCTGAAGGTTGTCCCATAAAAGCCGCCCTCCCGATCTAGAGAGCGATCAGAGGGGGCTCATGCTGCGGACGAGAGCGCGCCGATTCAAAAGATCGCAACGGAGTGCACTCCTTTCGGGCGGAGCCCGAACCCAGCGCAAGGCCATCGAAGGCCCACCATCGAAAATCTGCAGGAGTCGCCCGACATGCTCGACAAGAATCGCCTCATCGAACTGATCCAGGCCACGAACAAGAGTTCGACACGTGAATGGCTCGAACAATTCGATTGCGATGATCTTCGACTGTATCTGGACCACCTGGACATGACTCTGGAGCCCCGCGGCGGTCAGAGCTGCTGGACACGCAGGGGCGACACCCCCGCCGTCGTCTGGCGCAAGGCCGGCTGAGAAGAGCCGTTCACGCCTCGGGTGGATGAGACCATGAGGACGCTGAGACGGAATACAAGGCTGGAGTCGTGACGTGAACGCCCGCATCCCCCATGGAAGCGGGCGTTTGCATGTCCGGGAAAGATTTCCGACGGCGTAAGAGACTCAGTCGTCGCCGGACGTGCTGAGTTCATCAAGTCGGCGTCGCAGCAAAGCCACTCGAAGCAGGCTTCGAACTCGAGTCAGCAGCTCCAGCTTGTTGACCGGCTTGGACAGAAAATCATCGGTGCCGCTCTCGACCGCACGTTCGTAATCAGCGACCTCATGCAAGGCCGTGACCATGATCACCACGATGTCCCTGGTGTCGGGGTTCGACTTGAGCTTCTGGCAGACCTCGAAACCACTCATGCGAGGCATCATCACATCGAGAAGCACGAGATCCGGGGGGTTGGCTTCGATCGATTCGATCGCTTCCACACCATCGATCGCGGTGGAGATCTCGACGGGCATCCCCTCGAGATACGCTTGAATCAATTCGAGATTCTGAAGATTGTCATCGACCAGAAGAATCTTGGCCCCATCAAGGTCCTCGGAAGACACGGCGTTCAAGGCACTGAGGTCGGATACGTTTTCATCACTCATGGGTGTCTGACTCCACGGACAGTCGTTGCATGCGAATCGTGCTCACCATGCTATCACGGGTCGTTCCATCCGGCCGAAAGCACGCCGTTCACGCAGGCTCCTGCCGCCAAGGGGGCTACGAATCAGACTCCGCCGCGAGGCACGCCCGGCGCAGTTCTGCGATGGTCCGATGAAGAACCGGATGCCCGAGCTCCGGTGCGATCTCGACGAGAGGATCCAGAACGAACAGCCGTTCATGCATTCTTGGATGCGGCAGTTCCAGATGCTCCGAAGAGAAGACCAGCTCCCCCATCAGCAGGAGATCCAGGTCCAGAGTCCGCGGACCGTTGCGAATCGGGTCCGGACGCTCCCGACCATGGGCCCGCTCGATCTCGTGCAGTCGGGCAAGCAGGACCTCGGGCTCCAGCGTCGTTTCCAGGAGCAGCGCACCGTTCAGAAACGCGCCCTGCGGAGGGCCGCCGACAGGAGCGGTCTCCAGGAAGGAACTCACCCGAAGCACTTCCACTCCGGGCACGGTGTCGAGACATGCGATCGCGGACTCGAGACACTCGCGACGTTCTCCGAGGTTCGAACCGAATGCGACGGCTGCCAGCTGGGTCATGATCCGATTTCCCAGAGCAAGGGGACCTCGATGTCGAGCATGCGATGCCTCAGCATCTGCAGAGAGGCCTTGACCGTGCGATCACGCACTTGTTCCCGATCTCCTGAAAAACAGAACCGACGGGCGACGACAACCGGCTGCGGACCACTGGTGTCGCAGAGACCGATCCACACGGTGCCCACGGGCTTGTCCTCGGTGCCTCCGCTGGGACCTGCGATGCCGGTCGTGGACAGTGCATAGGTGGTTCCGAGTCGACGTGCCGTTTCAAGCGCCATCAGCAGGGCGACTTCACGAGACACCGCACCGACCGTCTCGAACAGAGCGTCGGGAACACCCAGCAAGGATGATTTGAGTGCATTCGAATAGGTGAGAAAGCCACCTCGGAAGAAGTCGCTCGATCCGGACACACCGGTCAAGGCGCCTCCGAGAAGTCCACCGGTGCAACTTTCGGAGACGGCGACATCAAAAGATCGCTCGTGCAAGAGCGCGCCGACGACCCCGGGCAGGGTGTCCAGCTCGTCACCGAAGGCATAGGGGCTCCAGAGTTCCTCGATGCGCCGTGCCACCCCGGCAGCACCAGCTCCGAGCACATCCGCCTGAACGACTGAATCACTGACCTTGAAGCACACGACGGGCTCACTGTCACGTCTGGCCAGATCGCCAAGACGCTCCCCCGCCTCGGATTCGGAGAGACCGAAGGAACGAATCGTGGCGCGCTCTCTGGGATCTCCCTCGAGCAGGGGCACGACATGACGGTCGAACATGGCGCACATTTCACGCGGCGGTCCGGGCAGCAGGACCACCGATGCGCCGGAGACCCGTGCGATGATCCCCGGTGCGGTGCCATTTTCATTCGCCAGAAAGGAAGTCCCCTTCGGACGCATGATCTGCCGCAGATTCCCCGGCCCGAGCGGTCGACCGGACTTCGACAATCTGGACTCGAGCGGCCCACGTGCCTCGGAGTCCTCTTCGAGTTCGACTTCGAGGATCGATGCGAGTGCATCACGAGTCAGATCGTCGGGCGTGGGCCCCAGTCCACCGGTCATCACGAGAAGATCACCGCGTGAGAGGAGCGCCGACATCGCGTCGCGGATCGTGTCGACCTCATCCGCGACCACTCGATGCTCGACATGATCACATCCATGCCTGACCAGTTCCAGGGAGAACCAGGCGCCGTGGGTGTCCACCCCGCGGCCGTCAAGCAATTCATCACCGATTGAAAGGGTCACAACGCGCATCGATTCGTCACCTGCTCGTCTTGGAGATGTTCAGAATCGAATCGTACTTTCCGGCGAAGAATTCACCGAGCGTGCGCCGCATGTACTGCGCCGGATCCGCCTCATCCGGCCAGAGTCCGCTGCCTTTCCAGTCGTCGCGAAGCCAACCCTTCTTCACCGTCTGAAGGACCGCCGGATCGGCGAGGTCGTAGCTGGCGCCGTCAGGACCTGGAACCGAAGGCATCGCATCGAAAGACTCCAGCATGGCTTTCAACTGCGGATCGTCGACATCGTCCGCGGTCACGATGCCCGAGGTCTCGGGATAGCCGGGATGTGAGATGATCTTCTCCCAGGCTTCGGTGAGCAGGTGAGGTTCTCGCATCGCCATCGCGTCGAACAGGACCGGAATGAACGTTCGAAAAGCCGAATTCTCGTATTTCACCGGCTCGGCGATCTCGTAGGGATCGACCTGGTCGACGAAACGATCGATCATCTCGTACATGTCACGACGTATGGGCATTCTGCGCAGTTCGAAACGAGTGGGACCCAGTCCATCCTTCTCGCGTTCGGCAAGAGGGAACTGCCAGAGCGACTGACCCTGGATGCTCAAGACGAATTCGACGAACCGTCGTGCAAGCTCGGGCTCGGGTGCATTGCGAAGAAGACCGATCGGATCCGGATCGATCACGGTCTGCCTCGGTGGATCGATGTAGCCGATGCGGTCGGGCGCGCCCTCGGGACGGGTCGAAAGAGCGAGATCGCTGGCACGCATCGCCTGAGCCTGATAGCGCCCGTAGAAATCGATGCAGATTCCCGCAGCCGCCTCACCCGAAGAGACCAGCAAGGGCGTCATGGGCGCGCTTGGTGCGAAGGAACGTGCATTCGCGGCGGTCCGCCTGAGAATCCTCCAACCGTCCGTCCAGCCCAGACGAGCCAGAATGGCTTCGAATGCGGTGGTCACGGAACCGGACTGAAGTGGACTGACGAGCGAGACATCACCGATCAGGCGGGGGTCCGCCAGATCCGACCAGAGCCGAGGATCGGGGATGGAACCGTCCGCCAGCAGATCGCGATTGAAGACGATTCCGAATCCGCTCAGAGCGGCACCGAACCAGGAGCCGTCGTCGCTGAAGATCGGAACACCGGCAAGCTTCGTGGTTCCACCGTAGATCGAACGCAGATAGTCGGGATCGAATTCGATCGGTTCCAGGATGGTCGCCGAGCGCTTCTCTCCACCGACCTCCACGGTCACCGGACGGGAGAGTTGAATGAACTCATAGGAGCCACCCCCGAACATCAGATCGGCATCGCCACCGACGGGATCGTCCTCCTTGAGCGCGGCCTCCCACTGGGCACGAAGCATTCTGCGGATCTCGCTCGTCCCACCCGGCGTGGACCAGGCGACGACGACGTCCTCACCATGGGTCTCGCTGTGCCATTGCTCGAAGGCGCGGGCGAATTCGTAGCGAATCTGTTCGTTGTGCGGTGAGACGATGACGATCTGTCGCAGGCCGTCCGCCTTGACCTCCACATCCTGTCGGAACAGAAGTGGCAGCAGCACGAGAGCGACGACGATCAGTGGAATCACTATGCGACTGAGATTCATCGAGTCCCCATTCCCTTCGCAAGCGTGTCACCGAGTTCCCGCGCCGCACGTTCGACGCCGGATCGCCAATCGGAATCCTCGACTTCGAAGGCGTAGAGCACCGATCGACTGGCGGTGATGATCGCACCGGTGCCGTCGGAATTGAAACACGGAAGAACGTCATCGACGCCTCCGCCCTGTGCGCCGAAACCGGGCACCAGGAAGATCTGTCGTGGCATCCTCCTGCGCAACTCCTCGGCATCCTCCCGTTTGGTCGCACCCACGACGGCGCCAAGCGAGCTGTAGCCGCACGCGCCGGTCGAATCCCCGCCCAGTTCGGCGACGAGATCGGCCACGGATTGCGCGACGGTACGACCATCTTCAAGTCGGTTCGACTGGATCGCATCACCTCCGGGATTGGAGGTGCGTACCAGAGCGAACGCACCCAGTCGATCGTCCGCGATGAACGGAGCGATGCCATCCACGCCCAGGTATGGATTCACAGTCACCCAGTCACATCGGTCCCGGGCACTCGCCGCGTAATGTTCGGCGGAAATTCCGATGTCGCCGCGCTTGTAATCGAGGACGACCCGAAGTCCGAGTTCACAAGCCCGAGCGGCAAGACCATCAAGGACACCCACGCCTGCCGAACCGTAGCGCTCGAAACAGGCTGACTGGATCTTGCAGACGCCGACATGACCGGAAATGGCTTCCAGGACACCGACGCAGAACGTCTCGATGGCACCCAGTGGTTCCCCACCGGCGACGCAGCTGGCTGGAAGTCTCTCCAGAACTGGGTCCAATCCGACACAGGCGGGATTTCCGACCTTTTCGACCGCGGCCATCAGATGATCCGCCGGATGATTCATGAGCATGCCTCCATGTGGGAGATTCTATGTTCTCCGGGACGTTTCCATCGGGATCACTACAATCGATTCGATGGATCCACGCCCAATGCACCTCGATCTTCAACGCGAACACGGCCTCGCCATTCGCTGGGATGACGGCAGGGAGAGTTTCTACCCTCTCCCACTGTTGCGAAAAATGTCCCCCAGCGCCGAGCAACGGCTCCTGAGAGAGGAGATGGCCGAGAATCCGCTGACCGTTCTGCCCGCCAATCGTCCGTCGGCCGAAGAGCTCAAGGCGGTCGATGCCGAACTCGTGGGGAATTATGCCATCCGAATCAAATTTTCGGACGGACACGAAACCGGGATCTTCACCTGGCACTACTTGAGAAGCATCGACCCCGAGGCACCGGAGACGACGGAGGCCGAGGAACTCTGATGCGAAACCTGGAGCGACAGATCGAACTGATTCCGATCGGCGAGCCTGCCATCAGGCCCTCGGATGACCTGCCGCATCCACGAACCCGATACTTCACCGTCCCGGTGGGTCGGGACAACCTCAGCACGACGATCGCCCATGTCGACAACGTGACCTACGTCCGCTGGATCGATCGCATCGCCGAACTCGCCGGCGATGCGCTGGGGCACTCTCGGAAGGAACTGGCCGCACAGGAACGGATGTGGTTCGTGGCGCGACATGAAGTCGATTATCTCGCCGAGACCTTCGCCGGCGATGAGATTCGGTCGGGAACCTGGATCCATGACGTCCGCAAGACCGGATGCAGACGGGACACGGTCCTCTGGAAAGAGGTGGACGGCGGCGTCGAACTTGTCGCACGAGCAAGAACGAACTGGGCCTGGATCGATCTTGCACGAAGGCGACCCTGCCGCCTCCCACACGACGTCATCGAAGGACTCGATCCGTTGCAGTCACCGGGCGATGAGCCAGGGGCAGGAGAGCGATCATGAACGTGCTTCTCGTCGTGGATCGAAATCATCTGATGCACGAGTGCCTTCAGCTTCGCAGGCTGGCGGTCGCGCTCACGGCGAACGGGTGCAGCGTCAAGACGCTTCTTCCGGAGTCACCCGATGAGGATGATCACCCGGCCGTGAAACCGATCGGAATCGAATCACCCCTGCGATACAAGGACAAGATCGCTCGATGGCTTGCGTCGGAACAGATCGATGACATCTGCGAGAAGGTGGAACGGATGGGCATCGACCTCATCTGGACGATCGGGCATGAAGCCTGGTCGATCGCGGGAATGATCTCCAGAAAAGTGGAAAGACCGATCGTGCTTCAGATCGATGGATTGCAGGAAGCCAGAAAGGTCCGCAAGTTCCGCCGGAATTTCGAGACCGCAGGCGTGATCACGCCAAGTGAATCACTGCGTGCGCTGGTGAGCAGGAAGAATCCGAAGAACGAGGTCAGGATGATTCCGCGCGGCGTGGCCGCCGGCAGGAACCAGAGCATGATTGCCGCGGAGAACAACCGGAATGAGTCGATCTCGATCGCCATTCTCGGATGCGGACGAAACAAGGCGACGGACAAGGCCTGCTTCGAAGCGCTCTCGATTCTGCGTCGCAAGAATCACGACATCCACTGCGTGGTGGAGATCCCCGACTCCCCGCGGGTCGACGCCTGGAAGATGCTTCGAAGAAATCAACTCATCGACGTCGTGACCACGATCAGCGAGTCGCCGCGCTTCACCAGACTGATCGCTGCCTGCGACCTTCTGATTCGGAGTTCGGTCGAGGACCGCATCCGCCCGATCGTTCTCGAAGCGATGGCGGAGAACACTCCGATCATCACCCGTGCGGAGAGATGGCTCGATCACCTTCAGAGTGGCAACGGGGTGACGCTCGTCGATCCGCACACGCCCGAAGGATGGGTGGCTGCGATCGAACCACTCCTCGAGAACTCGGAACGCAGGATGGCCGACGGCGTGGCGGCACGCAGGGAAATCGAAAGAAATCACCTCTCCAGCGTCAGAGCCAATGATGTCATGGTGTTCTTCGAGGACATCGTGGGCGTTCCCTCGCTGCCCATGGAGCAGGCCTGAAGAGGCCGCCAGAAGGCCTCAGAGGCGTCCCTGCGGCCAAAATGAATAAAAAAAAGTATTTGATGTGAAAACTTGTACAACCGGGTAGGGTTGTCCTCGTATAGCTGTGTGACTGTTTCAGTCTTCCAACTCGCCCGGGGCCCACAATGCCAGTCATCCATGATGATTCCGAGTTCGACATACGCTGAATGGGAAAGCGGTCATTGCATCCAGAGATCCGCAGGACTCTGAAGACGAACATCTTTCTCCCCTCCGCTCCGTTGTGGCACGACAGTGCTTCAACGGAGTTTTTTTCCGGGACTCACCCATCAAGCCGGGAGGACAGGTCGTCCTGCTTGACGAATCGCCCTTTCCTGAGTCTCATGGAGGGGTACTTAGAACTCACGCATGAGGATTTCCGTCGGAGAACCCGGACATCACGCATGCAACTCACTCTGCAGACTCCTTATCAAGACAGGATCCACACCATGAAGCGTTTCACGATTTCACTGCTCGCCATCACCGCACTCCTCGCAGTCGGAGCCTGCCTGACATCCTGCAACGAAGGACCAGGCGAGCGCAAGAACCCGATCGATCCGTCCAAGGTCGTGAAGCCCGGCAAGGAAGCATCAGGCGTCTCGATTTCAGGATCCGATTCCAAATAAGCCTGACTCGAATGACACAACGAAAGGCGCGAAGCGGATCACTCCGCTTCGCGCCTTCTTTCATGCCATTTGATCGACCGGGTTCACTGCGAGAGCAGTTCTCGCAGAATGCCGAGGCCTTCTGCAAGCTTCTCCGGAGTGACGGCGTAGGAGATCCTGAAGTGCGTGTCACGTTCGCTGAAAATGGCGCCGGGAACCACCAGAACTCGACGCTGAAGTGCCTTTTCAGCGAACTGGGTGCCGGTCATGCCGAGTGATTCCGGAAGTGCGATGAATGCGTAGAAGGCCCCTCCGGGCACGACGACATCCGTGAGCGCGCCAAGTTCCTGAACGACCAGATCACGTCGCTGCTGGTAGTCATCGACATGTCCCTGCATCGAAACGTTGTCGCTCGCTTCGAATGCAGCCTGCGCCATCGAAGGCGCACAGACGTATGTGAACTGCTGGAGTTTGGTCATCTCCTGGATCAAGCCTGCCGGCCCTGCGGCATATCCAAGTCGCCAGCCGGTACAGCCATAGGTCTTCCCGAGTCCGCGAATCAGAAGAACCTGATCCCAGAGCCGGGCCGCCGAGGGGCAGAGTCCGTCTTCGAGTGCATCCTGATATGTGAATTCATCGTAGATCTCGTCGGAAATGAGCAGAATTCCGCGATCACGACAGAGCTCGACGAGCCTGCCCAGTTCCCGCGAGTCGAGCACCACCCCAGTGGGATTGCCGGGACTTGCGAGGATCAATGCCTTGGTTCTCTCCGTGATGAGCGGTGCGACACGTTCCGCCGTCAGTTTGAAGTCGGGATAGGTATCGCACGGAACCGCTTTCGCACCGGTGAAGGTCGCAAGTTTCGGATAGAGAACGAACCAGGGATCCGGAATGATCAGCTCGTCGCCCGCTTGCAGGAGGGCCAGAGCGGCAAGCATCAATCCACCCGATGTCCCGGAAGTCAGCATGGCGTCGGTTCGCGTGCCGTCACAGGACCAACCGATGTTCTTCTCCACCTGCCTCTTCACACTTTCCAGTGCGTCCGGACCACCCTGAGTCACGGTGTATCCGTTGGCATCGGATTCGACCGCATTGACGACGGCATCCTTGATCGCTTGTGGAACGGGAAAGTCAGGTTGGCCGATCGTCAGATTGATGGGATCTTCAAGGCCGGCGGCAAGCTCGAACATCCGCCGGATGCCGGAAGCGTCGATGGCACGAGCACGATCGCTGGCCATTCCATTGAAATCAAGATCCGTGCCGTTTTCTGGCATGGGTCATCCTCGCATCGATTGGTTGTTCGTACGGATCAGTGCCGGATCGATCGCATCATCTCTGGTGCGGCCGAGCATGATCACTCATCATCACCTTCGGTCTTCTTGACCTTCTTCTTGCCGGTCTTGGGCTTGCGATGGCCGACCTTCACGAGGCCGAGAGGACTGTCATCAGCACCATCGAAGCGCTCGAGCTCTGAAAGCTTCTCGATGCGTTCGGCGCGGGTGAGCACGTTTCGGTGCTGTCGAAGGGCACCGGATTTGGTCTTGAGGCTGCTGTGAAGGCTCATGGTGTACCTGTTTCCCGAAGGGTGTCTGATGGGGAGTTCCACAGTATGCCACGGAGAGCGGCCAACTTCAACCATTTGCGGGAGGTCCCTTGTACTTCTCGGCATATCTGGTGGAAAAATCCGAGTTCTGGCGCGGTGCAAGCCGTTTCCAGAGAATCCCGACCTCACGGATACGGTCCAGAAGACGGACAATTTCAGGACTTCGACCACCCCCGGAAGCAAATCCGGGCAGGACATACACCTTGGCTCCCCCACCACGAGTCGTGGTCCGGCGAGCCTCCAAGTCATGTTCCAGACAGAAATCGATCAACTGATCGACCTTCGCCTGACTGGGATGATCGATCACGTAGTAGTTGATCCCGATTTCACGCTGGTCCCCGAACGCAACAGCAGCCTCAGGGCTGCTTGCGGGCGATGTGGCCACAGGAGGCGTCGGAAGCTTGGGTTCGGGATCGATGGGCGGCATCACCTCACGAGAACCACTGGAGGCCCTCAGACCGTCACCCCGTGAGACAGACGGCTCGGAGACTTCGCTGACCGCATTCATCCGGGACTGGCGCTCGAGCATGTCCTGCTGATCCTGTGCACGCAGAAGAAGACCCGCATGTTCTCCACGGTTGAAACCGATGCCGTAGGCCGTGGCGAGAAGAACGACCAACACCCCCGCCGCCACGAAGAGATAGCCGAGCGGGATACGAAGCGTCCGCGCATTCGTGTCAGGCTGGGGGCTGGGCGACTGAGGTTGAGTCTCACCCGAGCTCATCAATTCATACAGAGTTGGTTTGGATCCACGCCTCATGACCAACGAATGCTAGCACTCCGGGGAGCTCGCCACGAACAAACCTCGGGGTCGTGGATAAACAGACCGATCAGGCGATCCCGATGACGCTGGCCGAGGCATGGGTGGAGAGGTGTGTCAGGCTCACAAGCCATGATTCTATGCCGAGTTGCGAGGCCTCACGAGCGACTTCATCACGCAGCTCGATCATGGGCTGTCCGGAGTCGGACCGAACCACTTCGATCTGAGTCCATGTCATGCCCTCGCCCAATCCGGTTCCTATGGCCTTGAAAACAGCTTCCTTCGCCGCGAATCGAGCGGCATATCGTTGCGCACGCTGAACCCCGCCGGATTCGCAGTAGGCCTGCTCGCGAACGGTGAAGCAACGATCAAGAAAGCGAGCGCCATGGCGATCAAGCATGTCCTCGATTCGCTCGACGTCGACCAGGTCGATTCCATGTCCGATGATGCTCATGCCACGAGGATACCCGCATGCGAGCCATCCGTCCGTGAATCAATCACGCCAGGCGTGCAGGGCCTGCGCGACGCCATCGACCGGCTCACGCCAACCACGCGCATCGATCACGGAGGAGACCCCGTGCGCATTGATCTCGAATGCCTGTCGCCAGGCGTCGACATCGATGCGGGCATGCGATGTCGGAGGCACTCTGGAGCCGGTCTCATCGAGCCCGACCATGCGGACACCCGCCACCAGACCGCCATGCAGAATGAGTCCTTCGAGAGGATCACGACCATCGGCGAGCCATGATGCCGTATCGATGCCGATTCCGATCGAGATCGGGGCACCTTTTTCAAGCGCCTGCAACGCCCGCCCCCTCAGTCCGACATCGGCGAGCCGGACCCGACTTGAGTTGGCATATTCGATCAGCGCCTGAGTGGCTTCCGAGGGAGGTGCGTCGAACGCTTCAGGGGGCAATCGAAGAAAGAGCACCCCGGCACCGAGATCGGAACCCAGATCAAGTGCGTCACGGACGGCATGGATCGCACGATCCATCGTGTCCGCGGTCGTGAAATGCTCGGGCGGTATGAAGAGATCGATGGAATCACAGTGCAACTCGAGCCTTTTCAATTCGGCGATCAAACCACGCCTCTCGGATCGATCCAACTCGCGCGGTCTGGTTCCCGCCTGCGCCGCCGAAATCGTGACGCCCCGACATCCCAGACGAGCGGCCACCCGGAGCCCCATCAGGGGATTGGGATGAAGTGCGGAGATTGTCACCGAGGGTTCATGCACAGAGAAAAGTGTACGAACATCCTGATCGGCGTAGACTCTTCACATGCGCATACTCACAAACATTCTTTTCTGGCTTGGGCTGACGATCTGGATCGCGATGGTGACGGCACCCGGGCTCACCGGAATGAGTGCATTCCCCGTCCTGATCGAGGAGGGCGCACGAATCGATCGGTTCGAAGCGTATTTCCAGGGTGATCAGGAAGGCATGGGCAGGATCGTCGCGGGCTTCGTGGCCGGTCGGGTGTTTCTCGTCACCGACGCCGTGCAATGGGTCCTGGCTCCACTGGTCACCTGCCTCGGGCTCATCGCATTGCGGCCACTCAGACTCTATGGAGGCGTGTTCGCCTGGGCGGGGATGATTCTCCTCGTGGGCGCACTGCTGCTGACGCTCTGGCACAACGGGGTGATGGCACCGCGGATGGCCGACACGCTCCAGACCTATCGAGCTGGTGCGGAGATCGATGATCGGGAGAAGGCGGACGGCGCGATGGCGGCTTTCGATGTGGACCACAAGACGGCAGAACGGCTCTTCAGTCTTCGCTGGTGCCTGCTGGTCGGTTCGGTGGCGGGATTCGCAGGCGGTCAATGCAGGCAACGGATACGAGCGAGCGGATCATGACCGGATCAGGCCATGTCGTGCCGGTCGGCGGCCCGCGGAGCAAGCGATCGTTCGATCTTCCGGAGAAGACCCCCGAACAGGTCACGCGAGCCTCCCGCATCCTGTCCGCATTGAAGAAACGGTACCCGGACGTTCGCTGCGAACTGGATTTCAGAAACCCTCATGAACTTCTCGTCGCCACGATCCTTTCGGCTCAAGCGACCGATGTGGGAGTCAACAAGGCCACACCCGCGCTGTTCGAACGTTTTCCGACCCCCGCCGATTATCTGGAAGTGACGGTTGAGGACGTGCAGCCATATCTCAAGACCCTCAACTTCTGGCGCAACAAGGCGAAGTCGGTTCACACGACGATGTGCCATCTTCATGAACATCACGCAGGTGAAGTTCCCCGGACCATGGACGAGCTCCTCGCCCTCAGAGGCGTTGCCCGAAAGACGGCGAACGTGGTCCTGGGCAATGCCTTTGGAATCAACAACGGCGTGGTGGTCGACACGCATGTGGGTCGTATCTCGAGACGATTCGAACTCACGCAGCATGAGGATCCCGTCAAGATCGAGCGAGACCTGATGGCGCTCTTTCCGCGACCGAGCTGGTGCGTTCTGAGCCACCTTCTGATCTTTCACGGCAGAAGGGCCTGCAAGGCACGCGGGGCTCTGTGCGAGAATGACGGAATCTGCAGACGGTACTGCTCGAACCTGAACACCTGAACGGAAGAACACTCTGGAATCAGAGCTCCGACCAGCCCTCGAGCCGGGTCCGAACGGCCTTGGCAACACCGATGCCACCAAACGGACTGATCCAGACCACTTCATCGCCGACGCGGACCGGCAGAAGGTGGCTCACTCCGGTGGAGATTCTCAGTTGACCAGCCTCTTCGATTCTGGGTGGCGGGGGAAGCTCGAAATAGGCTCGCTCTCCATTGTCCGCGGGGCCGTTGATTCTGATCAATGAGAGGCCCTCCCCATGGCCCACCCAGATTCGTCGGCCCATGACCGCGATGGTGTTGATCAGAGCATCATCAGGCGCCCTCCATGAATGATCGACACCATCCACGTGGATCAGAACCGAGGCCTTGTCGTCGGCGATGCGGACATCACCCCAGTTCGCAGCAGCGAAATCGACGGGAACGGTATTTCGGGTGATCGGGAGATTCACGATCTCGATGTCATCTCCGATGGTGTAGATCCAGGAACCCTCGACCGAACCGGTCAGCACGCGTCGCCCGTCGTCGACGGCGGCATCCAGTCGCCCCGGTTCACGAGTGACCGCGAGAAACGTATCCCCGTCACCGGAACCATCGGCCTTGATCCGATAGATGGAACGACCGAAGGACCCTCCGACGACGAGATAATTCGGACCGGCCTGATCCAGATCCCGAGCTCCCTTGATCGAGATCCATTCAGTGGGTCCCAGCAGGCCCTCCTTCAGAATCTCTGCGGAACCGATCTCCCCCTCACCGATGGCCCAGAGTCGTGCATCGGCGTAACGAATCCCACGCACCTGACCACGAACGGCGAAATCAGAGATCTGTCTGAGATCGGAACCCATGACCCCCACGCTTGCACCAGCCGAACCTTGAAGAACGAAGAGAAAGCCATTGGAGAGTCCGGAGATCGCAGGCAGAGGCTGGAGCATCGAAGCGGATCCGAGATAGGACCAGTCACGAACTCGATGGATTCTTCTTCCACTGCAGACCGCAGGGCCCTCCTTGGTCGGGACCACTCGTCCGCAGTCGATGTTCGGATCCTCCCCGCGAAAGACCTTGCTCACGGTCTCACCATCCAACTGAACCACGCCACCATCACCAGAGACCCAGACTTCGCCGTCGAGCACGGAGACGTGACGTGGACGGATGCCGAGCATGGACGATGGAATGATCCTTCCCACCCTGGGCAATCTCTGATTTTCGAGATCCATTTCGATCACGGCGTCACCATCGGCGACCAGATACATCAGCTGACCGTGGATGACCATGTCCACCAGTGCGCCGGCGTCACCGAATGCAAGGGGTTCCACGCTGACGATGTCACCACCATCGACGACGTCGAGAACCAGCAGCTCGTTGTCGAAGGTCTGATACCAGATCCGACCCGACACCAGTGAGCAGTGATGCGTACCACCATGATGATTGTCGCTCAGAAGCGAATCCTGCGAAGGGTAGGCGGGCGGCTCGTCCGGAAGTTCCAGCATCGACTGCATCGAATCGCATCCGGTGGCACACAGGGCTGCTCCGAGAAGTGCGAACAGGAGTGAATGCATGAGTGGCATGTCTGAATGAGACTGAGAAGTACGGCGCATCGGATCCTCGTTTCCGCCCCTGCTCGAGAAGGGGCACGGACGACTGGGAAGGTGACGATCGAACAGTGTATCCGGGAGGTTCATCGGAGTGAGGCGCTCCGCCGCCCCCTCTGGCGGGTAGGATACGGGCATGTCGGGAAATCCTCGCATGAAATCATGGATCCTGATGCTGTCCTGGACGGCCTCATCGGGCACCTTCACCGGCTGCGGACCCTCACTCAACACCAGTGACGGCCTGCTCGGCGAGCATCCAATCCCAGCCCTCTTGACGTCTGAGCAGGAGACGACCCTCGCTGTGGAGGATCGCGTCATGGGCGAAATGGTCGCCCTCGATCGAAGCGCCTGGACACGACATGTCATCCGGCTCGATCCCGCCCAGGTGCAACATCATCCGAGCTACGGATCTTTTCAGCCTGTGATCTCCGAACTCTCCAGGGGAGGCGACTGGCCCACCTTCGTAACGGCATTCTGCACTGGATCAGATGGCAGCGACGAAGTCGCCAACGGACTGCTCGCTCCACCTGCCGCTGCCATTGAACTGATCATCCTGCCGTTCAGGATGATCCAGACACCACCATGGAAGACCATGACCGCTCCCGAAGGCCTGCGAATCCTGCCACCATCCGATGGAGATGACGCGCAGCGACTGCGAAGCCGATGGCTCGGTTCAGACACCATCGACGAGGAAGAATCACGATGAACGACACCGGAGATCGACCGATCAACGAGGACTGGGAAAGACGCCCACGTGACGTCGCGAGAAAGATGAAGGATGGAGACTCTTTCATTCTCATCGACTGTCGACGTCCGGATGAACTCGAGATCGCGACCCTGCCCTGGAACGAACACGTCCCCTTGCAGGAACTCTCAAGCCAGATGGAGAAACTCGCCCCCTACGAGGATGATGAGATCATCGTCTACTGCCATCATGGAGTTCGATCCTTGAATTTCGTGGCCATTCTCAGAGAGGCCGGATTCGAAAACGCATGGTCCATGGCCGGAGGGATCGATCGGTGGTCCCAGCAGGTCGATGATTCGATTCCAATCTACTGAACCAGGAAACCCGGAGACACACTTGCTCAAGCATCGACTCATCACGGGACTTCTCCTGATCGGATCCATACTTCTGATCGCATGGCTCGATCATGACTGGACGGCACCGGAAGGCGATCTGCCACGCGGGCTCTTTCTCGGGCTGCTCACCTGCGGACTGATCGCCCCGCTGCTTGCTCTTGAGCTCGGAGTCATCCTCAACCGCATCGGCAGCGCACCCATCGGCTGGCTGACGAGCCTGGGCGGCGTGATGATCTCGGGTTGCATGTGGCTGTGTCCGGAGCCGGGGAACCTGGTTCTTCTGATGCTGAGCGGGGTCTTCATCCTGTCCTTCGTCTTCGGAGTCTCCGGAAGGCGGACCAATGGTTTGATCGCGGATGTGATGGGAACGCTGTTTGTCACCTTCACATCAGGCGTGCTGCTCGGATTCTGGCTGATGCTGCGAGGCGGGGAGACCGCGTGG
>CABYSN010000020.1 GCA_902521645.1 Planctomycetota bacterium | reverse complement strand
AATGGGAATTCACCGATACCGTCACCATCGGCGGTGGCCAGACCCTCGAAGGCTCTGCTCAGTTCTGGTTCTTCACCTACCTCATGCTTGGAACCGCGATTCTCTTCATTCCAGTTTCGCTGCTTTACAAGCCGAAGGAGTATCTGCAGCGGGAAGGCGATCATGCGGAGGCCGTCGAGGAAGGTGTCTCTGCCTGATTCTGATCCATCATCAGAACGCCTGATCACTCTGAGAAGGCCTCCGATCATCGTCGTCCAGGAGGAGAGATGGGTTCCGAATTCCATGTCGCTCGAGGAGATCGATGCAAGATGGAAAGATCTCTGCAGGGGCAATCCTCGTTACTTCGACGGTGATGTCCTCCAGGTCCTCGGGGTGGTCCGCAACGGGCACGGCGGGGTGACCATACATGCGGCACCCACGAGTTTTCGCTTCTATGCCGTTCAGGCCTCCGGTGAGGACATCGGGACCCGCGTCCTTGGTGTCAAAGGACTTTCACGAGCGGCCGATGGACGATGGCTGATGGGCCGTCGCGGCTCCGAGGTCGCCTACTACCCTGAGACCTGGGAGTTCGCCCCCGGTGGGTCCGTGCCTCCTGGAAGAGATCCTGAAAGAGTTCTTCTCGATGAATTGAAAGAAGAAAGCGGTTGGTTGCCGATTGGAACTCCACGGAGCGTCGCGGTCCTCTACGATCCGAGCGCCTTCAGCTGGGAGATCGTCTTCACATTGGCTGTGGAGCCCGGGACCGACCCGCCGACCGAGCTATGGGAGTACGACATGTGTGATCTGTTCCCGTCAGGTCACGAACCAGAACCCTTAGCGCCTGTCGCTCGACAGCTTCTACGCATACGAGATGGATTGACCGATGTCAGACACAGATGATCCCACCTTCCAGCCGATGAAATTTCCCGAAGCACTTCCTCCAGGCGAGATGCCGGAGGTGCTTCTGGAGCGAGCAGGGACCTTGATGCTGGACAAGCCTGCCGGCATCTCCTCTCAGATGCGAGTGGACAATGAGGGTCATTCAATGATCGAACGGATTCACCGGAACGGTCACCCGCGTGCTGAACTACCGCACCGTCTGGATCGGATGACCGGGGGCGTTCTCGTGGTCGCGACGAATTACGAATCACTGCGCTTTCACAATGAATCGATCCGTGACGGTCTCTGGACCAAGATCTACGTGGCCCGCGCGAAGAGGCCTCTCTACGCACACAAGTTGCTCGGCAAGAAGCGCTTCTACATGCGTCGAAAGGGGCGTCGTTCGGAGGTCGTCAAGTCAGGGGGTAAGGTCGCTCGTATGGAGATTCTCGCCATGGCGGACGTTCCCGGTGCGCATGATCAGGTCGATGTCGTCATTGATCTTGGCACCGGCAGGTACCACCAGATTCGATCAGGGCTGGCGTCCTACAAGGCTCCCATCAACGGTGACATCACATACGGGGGGGCTGAAGGAGCCGATCCGATGCTGACTCACGTGATGATGCGTCTTCCTTTGCCGGATGGATCCTGGCACCTGGTCAGGACTGATCCGGCGCCTCGCGGGGTTTCTCTTGATCCCGAGTTGATCGATTTTCTCGATGACCTCGAAGCGCAGCTCGCACCTCCGGAGAAATCAAGGAATCCTGCCTGACCCAGCGAGTCTTGCCAAGTTTGTCCGTCACCAGCTGGCTTGATGCCTGACGAAAGCGAAGCGTCTCGATCGGGTCGAGAGGGGCTTGAAGTCGGCCAAGGAGCAGTACCGGGCTGAGCAGGTCCCGGAAGCCCTCCGTCGAGGACAGGAGCGTCATGCTCGAGCCCACGATTTCGAGCGAGGCCGGGCCTTCATCCAGATCACCGGACGGCCACGCGAATCCAGCGCCTCCATAGAGCCCCAGTTCGCCGTCTGAGATCAGAAGCAGGCGCAGGGTGACGTTGGTCGCGGTGGGATCCACCGGAGTGGCGCCCGGCTTCGGTTGCCAGAGCAGTTGTGCATGAAGAACGATCGCGTTTGCCACGTCCTCCTTCATGAGGGATGTGAGCGGGACACTCGAGAGAAAGAAGGAGTGTTGGGCAGGTTGTCTTGCGAAAGCGCCGTAGGAGAGATCAAGGGAAAGCGTGACCGGATTCTCCGCTCTCGAGGAGACCATCAGGTTGGCGTTCGGCCTGGACGAAAGACAGCCCCAGAGGACGATGAGAGGCAGCATCATCGCCAGATGTTTCACGCGTGACAGCCCCCGGTGAACGTCGGAGCATGGGTTGCGTCGAGGCATCCGAGTTCCTCAGGAGTTCGAGGTTGCATTCAACGGCTTTTCAGTGCCGAGTGCGGACTTCATGGTGGTGTCACTGCCAGCTCGTCCGGGTGGAAGTTCGATGCCGAGCGCGCTCAAGGTGTCGCGTTCGATGATCCAACGAATCGTCGCCCGGGGAACGGTAGGAAGATTGCTGCCCTGCGCGAAGCTGTTGAGTGAATAGAGTCTTTCTATGGCGTGTGACGGCGATTGAGCTGGCCATCCTGATGCGAAGAGGAGGCGATCCATGATGTTCGTGGTGCTTTCGCCCAGTGCTTGTGCGTTCAGCAATGCGTTCCAGGTGGCCCAGGGGTTTCTCGTGAGAAAGGACAGGTCCGCATAAACGTTGTTGTGCTTCTGAAGAAGCAGCAATGTCTCATCGACCCATGGGAAGCCGACGCCGCCGAGGACGATCTTCAGATCGGGGAAGTTTCTTGCGACCTCGTCCCATGCAAGTGGACGGTCGAATTCGAGCACGCTTTCGGGGATTCCGATTTCCGGCCTCGAGACGAAGACGGGCATTCCCTTGTCCGAGCAGGTCTCGTAGATTCGCATCGCGGAAGAATGGGTGGGATGCAGGCCTTGCATCGAGGGTGAGATCGTGATGCCTGCAAGTCCCATCTCCAATGCCTGCTTGAGTTCTTCCGGGCTGTCCGGGACGAGTGGGTCGATCCCGGCTATGCCGATCAGTCGCTCGGGATGTCTGGAGACGAGCTCCGAGATGTACTGGTTCGGGATGTGTGCGTCGAGCATGCGACTTCTGAAGCCGTGGATCAGGGCGACATCGATGCAGCCGAGTTGATCGGTCAGTGCGTCGGGGCCGTGGTCGGCGCGGAGCCAGTGTTCCCCATTGGCGCGACGGATGACTGCGGCCGCTGACTTTCCGAGCTGCATTGGTGATGACCAAGTTCTGGTATTCGCATCAACGATCATGAGAAGGTTCCTGGTGGGCCGAATTCGGATGTGTTTCAAGATTTCTCGAAGACGGACAGTGTATCTGTTTGTCGTTCAATCAGTTCACTCAGAGCGCTTTTAAGCGTCTCTAGACTTATCGGATCAAGGCTCATGGCCCCTCTAGTAAATGCTGAGGGGGATTCTGGGGGCATGAGGCGGGGTACGTCGCCGATATTCGAACCCAGACAGGGCCTATACTTCCTCAAATGCCCAGCATCACCCCCCCCAGAACAACAGGACTCGGCGCCTGCCTGGTCGACTGACGAGCTTTCTTCAGATCCCCATGCTCGCGAGGACAAGGCTGGAAAGGTTCAGCGGATGTTCGCGGCCATCGCCGGGAGTTATGACCTGAACAACAGGCTTCATTCATTCGGTCTTGATCAAAGATGGCGACGCAGGGTCGTGAAGCTTGCTGGTGGACTTGAAGGGAAAAAGGTTCTGGATGTCGCCTGTGGCACGGGTGATCTTGCTGAAGCGTTCGCGCAAGCGGGTCCGAATCACGTGCAAGGCATTGATTTCACCCCTGAAATGCTCGACATGGCACGACGTAGACCGTTGAAGCCGGCTTCATGTCCCATCACCTGGGAGGTCGGTGACGCGATGGATCTTGATGTTGAGACCGACAGCGTTGATGTGGTTTCTATCGCATTCGGTCTGCGCAACGTCACGTCTCCGGAAAAGGCACTCGCTGAGTTCAGGAGAGTGCTGCGACCTGACGGGAAGCTTCTGATTCTGGAATTCAGTGAACCTGAGAATCCATTGATCAGGGGGCTGAACAGGGTCTACACCAATCACATCATGCCTGTGACGGCCTCGCTCATCGCGGGTGATCGTTCGGGTGCCTACCGATATCTTCCGAAGTCCGTCGAAACCTTCTTGTCCCGTTCCGCGATCGAATCCGCTCTGAAGTCTTGTGGTTTTTCGAATGTCAGACAAATTCCCATGACTTTCGGAGTCTGTGTGGCCTACCTGGCCGAAGGCAGCTGAGACGGGATTCGTAAAATCGATGATTCCGCCCTGTGAGGCGGGATCCGCTTCGGCTTCGTCCAATAATCCTAGGAATGGGGATATTTGCCCCAGCTGAGATCGAATGCCTTTGGCTGCCGATGAGTTGTCTCTAGGCAGGGCCCACGGATGGTGCTCTTTCAAAACCGACGGAGGATCCGTCCAGTCTTTCATGTCAGTGTTCAAGTGCCGGCGGGTGGAGCCAGGTCAGCGACACGCGAGTCTTTGGAGCAACGGAATGTTCAATCAGGAAATCGTCATCGAAAAACTTTTTCAGCTTCTGATCTCGGGAGAGCGCGATGCCGCTCGAGGGATTGTCAATGAAGTCAGCGAGTCAGGGGTCTCACCAGAGGAGATGACGACCGAACTCTTCTGGCCTTTAATGGAGATGGCTGAAACCCTTTTCAGAAACGATCAGCTCACGACCATCGCGCATCGATATGCAACCCGTCTTCTTCGTTCCTTCGTTGATCAGGCCCAGTCGAATTACACGCAGAACGTGCGAAACGGTCGCAAGATCTGCATGTTCTGTGGCCCCACCGAGGGTGATGAACTCTCCGCTCAGATCGTCGCGGATCTTGCCGAAGCTGGAGGATATGACGTCTACTTCGCCGGTGGCGGAGTCGCTCATGACGAAATTCTGGCCGAAGTCGGAAAGCATCAACCCGATGTCCTGCTGATGTTCGCGGCAGCTCCTTCGGATTGCCCCGGCATCCGCCAGCTGATCGACACCATCAAGGAAATCGGTGCCTGCACTCAGACCCAGTTCGTCGTCGGCGGAGGCGTTTTCAATCGGGCTCCAGGCCTTGCCGAGGAGATCGGGGCCGATCTCTGGGCCACGACACCTTCCGAGCTGCTGACTCGAATGGAAGAAGAACCCGAACGTCGCGCGACCGAAGATCAGCGCACAGTCGGCAGGACTCGAAACGCCGCCTGAGACCCAATATGGCCTGAAAAGACCGCATGATTCATGAAAACAGCGAAGGTGGCGGAAATTTCCGCCACCTTCGTTCGTTGTTCTTCGTACAAGGATGCAGAGCACGTCTCTCAGGCGGCATGGACTCGTCCGTGGCTGTCTGGCATTGAACGGAAAGACGCCCGAGACCAATCATGGATCATGCTCAGGAAATTCAGATCATTCGACGTGCCAAGCAGGGTGATCCGGGAGCTTTCGCCCAGCTTGTCGAGTCGCATCAGGAACGGCTCTACAGATTCCTGCTTCGAACCACCAATCAGCCGGAACTTGCCGAGGACGCCGTTCAGGATGCCTTTGTGCGAGTCCTGAAAAACATCGATCGCTTCGATGAGCGATATCGATTCAGCACGTGGCTGTTCACGATCGCACGCAGGTTGCTGCTCAACAGTCTCCAGAAAAAGCGTCCATTGAACGCAGGTGACTGGCTCGAGGCCGCCTCGTCGGGGATGATTGAATTCTCTGATGACAATTCAGATTCATCCGATCGCGTCTTCACCGCCGAGATCCTCGACGGTGCAATGGAGACTCTGACTCCGCACCAGCGTGAAATCGTCATTCTCTACCACCACAAGGGGAAGTCGGTCCATCAGGTCGCGGAGCTTCTGGGCATGCCCCAGGGGACGATCAAGAGTCATCTCCATCGCGCGCGGCGTCGGATGCGTGACTGGATGTCTTCCAGTGATTCCATCCTTTCACGAGTCGAAGAGCTCATGGAGGATGTGGCATGAAGTTTCCCACCAATGATCCCCATGGCTTTTCCGGATTCGATTCGACCCCGGATGTCACCGCGCAGGTGATGGAGCGTCTCGGTTTTCATGGCGTGGATGGAACTTCCGATTCCATACGAAAGGTTCGCAAGGTCTACCTTGTCAGACGTGCTGGACTTTTCATGATTCTGGTGTCTTTGATTCTCGTCGCAGCCATGGTCGAGCGTCACCTTTCGATGGATGCTCCCGCGTTGGGTGACGCTTCAGGGTCGGATCATCCGGAGCTTCCCGGCCATTCCGGATCGAATGCGCTTTCCGCGCTTCAGGCGCCATTTGAAAGAATCAACAGCTCCCTGTCGGCTGCTGAAGCCGTTGATGCACCATCTTTCGATTCATCCGTCCATGACGAGTCTTTCGAGTCCTTTCCCCTTCAAGGTCCGATTCTCGTTCCCGGTAGCTACGGCGATGCCATCGACTCGCTGACATCATCCTAAACCGCATCCGAATATCGCTTCGATGGTTCGACCAGCAGGGCTGAAACGTCTAGTCTCTGTCGAGGAGAACCTTCGTGTCCTGCGTCCTGTCAGTCATCCTTTTCCTTCTCCCACTCGGGCCTTCCGTTGATGCGGATGTCCCCAGCGGTTTTCCCGTGAACGAGTGTGATTGCCTCATCGAGTTCGATGATGCCGGTGAGATCGTCAATTTCACTGGCACAGAGGAGTTGGTGCCTGCTCTGCTTGAGAATCTGATCGGACTGCCTCCTCATGCCGCCGTCCAGATGAGGTCGCTGCTTGCAGATGCTCTCCTGTCTTCTCTTCTTACCAGGCGATCGGTCTTCGGAATGGTGAATGACGGGACGGGTGGTGACTTCGAATGGATCGCGTGGGTCCCCATGGAGAAGTCTTCGTTCGCGGAGCTCATTCCTCGCTTGAAACCTGTTCGCAAGGTCGATCGGCTTGTCGTTCCGAGGATCAATGTCTCACTGTCTCGCTGTGGGGATGGAATGTTGCTCGCCTCCGAGCCCCCGGGATCGCTGAGAACTCAGGCGCTCGCCATGATCGGTTCAGGTGTCGAGCCTCTTCCATGGTCTGGTTCGGGAGACCCTCTGGAGATCACTTACAGAAACGACGATCGTGCGGCGGGGCTGTGGTTCGGTGAGCCTGGCGCGTCTCGCCTTGGGTTGCGAATTGAGGATAAAAATCTCGAGGTCCGCTACTCGGGCTGGTCGAGAGACGGCCTTCCCAAGAAGCCATGCTGCGAAAGACTTCTCGACCTTGCGGTTCTGGAGGGGCTGCCAAAGGATCTGATCGGTGTCTTCGTCGAGCTCCCGGACACCCAGATCATGCCCGGGGCCGGTTTTCTTCAGAATCTCCTCCCCTACATGGTGGATTCGGAAAGATCGGATGAACGATGGTCTCGAAGGGTGGTCGTTCTAGGTGAAATGACTTCCGCAGATGGCATGGCGGTTCCCGCTCTGGCCATCGCGATCGAATCGGATGGGCCTGGTTCGACACTTCGACGTCAGGACATCTCTGTTCTTGCCGCGTTGAACTCGCTTCGAAACAGACTCGGTTCTCAGGCCGGTCTTCAGCATCTTCCAAAGTTGCGGGAGTTGCCCGATGCCGGTCAGAGAACGATCTATGCGCGGGCACTGTTCGATCCGGTGATGGCGGGGCATCCATTTCTGAAGGACTTCAGCATCAACTGGTGTCGTGCGAGCGGGGTCACGGACTGGGAGCTCTACGCGACCTGTCCGACTCTTACTTCGAATCTCTCGGGTTTTTTCATGGGTCTTTCCGGCAGCACGCGGTGCGTCTCGGCTTCGCATGTCGGAAGAATCAATTCCAGCAAGCTTTCGGAGCACTTCAGCTCATTGATTCAGACCGCCCCGGAATTCGTCAATGCGCTTGAGCTTCCTGGATTCACGGCAGGAGTCAGTCTGCTTTATCAACTGGTCAGAGAAACAGATCTCATCGACTGGGTTGTCTCCATTCCAGACGACGGCAGAGTGGAAGCCACCATCACCGTGTGGCCGAAGGAAGAAAGCGAGCAGTCCGTTGACTGACCCAAGCCCCACGGTTGCCGACGACTCATCGAAGACTGGTGTTGATTCCCGGCTGATGCTTTCAGCCGGCCGTCATGCTCTGGCGGCCACCACCGAGCGAGCACTCTTTGAGAGATGCGAGCTGGAATCCGGCCGGAGGATTCTCATCGGTTGCAGTGGAGGAGCCGACTCTTCCGCACTGGCCGCCCTGGTGGGGGCTCTCGCCGCACGGCGTGATTCGAGGCTTCTGCCTCCCGTGCTGTGTCACGTCGATCATGGCATTCGCATCGGCTCAGAGGCAGAGGGTGAACTGGTACGAGCTCTTGCCTCGAGGCTTGGAGTCCCTTTTCGCGGGTGCTCGCTCGGGATGGATCCGAATGGGACGGATCTCGCCGCGACTGCAAGGCGGCTTCGATATTCAGCATTGCATGATGTCGCCTGTGAATTTGGGATTCTTCACGTCGCATGCGCTCATCATGCCGAGGATCGTCTCGAGACGCTCATTCATGGATTGTGTCGCGGCAGTGGAGCGGGGGGGCTTTCGAATCCTAGGTGGCGACGTCGAATGGGGGATGTCTCCCTTCTACGTCCTCTTCTGGGCGTTTCGCGAGAGGAGCTCAGGGATTTCTGTCGCTCTCTTGACATCGAATTCGTCGATGACCCCACCAATCATGATGTCGGAACCGTGCGTGGTTCACTTCGAGATTCCGTGCTTCCAAGACTTGAAGAGCGTTGGCCGGGTGCTGCGCGACGTGCCTCGGCCGCAGTCGACCGTCTGTCCGTCGCATTCGATGCACTTGACCGTGAGCTCGCAGCAATTCTTGAAAGTGCCTCGAGCGACAGAATCGATCTTTCCAAACTGGCCACCAGAGATCCTGGCTTCATCGCCGCGCTGGTCAGGAAATGGGCTCTCGCCTACGCGGCCGTTCATGGTCATGATCTCACGGATCACATCAGCTCCTCGTTCTTCGAGGATGTCGCTCGCGCGGTCTGTGATGATGATCGAAGGCCTCGCCAGTATCAGTTTGGGGGGCTTTTCCTGGTGATGGTTGACGCACGTTCTCTCTCGATCTCTCTCATGCCGTCGAGCTGATGCGGCGTGTTCGCGTCACAGGCAGTCGCCGGGACCGTCCATGGCGACGCAGGTGACAACGCCATTCTCGATGACCATCACATATGGCACGCCGACCAGCCAGAGCGGTCCCTGTGGGAGGGACATGAAGACGCAGGTCGGACAATCGACTTCGTCAGGGTATTCGCTCTCGAGAATGACGGCTTCTTCAGTGGGCGGAACTTCGAGTGCGACCAGGGGGAGGTCCGCGCCTTCGCTGAAATAAACATCGAACAGGTCATGGCAGGTTCCGCATCGCGGGTTGTAGAGGATCAGGATGCCCTTTTCACCGAGCTGCCCGATGGCGTCTGGAGTGAACTGGCCAATGGGAGTCTCGATGATCGACCGACCGACCCACTGCATCGGATTCATCTCGATGATTCTGCTTCCCTCATTCTCCGCGGGAGCGTCTCTGGCCATGATCGCGCCGTCAGAGATCGTCCTGGGAGGAAGGTTCGTGTTCAGCGGGATGGCGATCCCTACGAAGCAGATGACGACGCAGGTGAATATTCCGATTCCACTGCTTTTTCGTGCCCGAGTTCGTTCGCCGGTTTCCATTGTTCTGCGATTCGGTCTCGAGATCAGCACGAGAAGTCCGGCCGACATTAATGCCAGTATCGACGCGAGGATGATGGAAGACGTCTCGCCGCGTTTGAATGCCGCCGAGCATTCCGCAAGCGCCACGAATGCCATTGCCGCAAGGCAGGTCTGTGCCAGGCGAACGAGCCGGTCGCCGTAGGCGTAGAGGACGGTTGAAAGCACCAGTTCGATTCCGATCAGGAACTTCAGCACGGAAACAGGATCGAGGTCATTCTTGATGGCAAGTGTCGAGATCCAGATCGGGAGAGCATTTCCGCCGATGCGGTACTGATAGAAGCCGAGAAGAAGCAGCGTGGTGGGAAGCAGTATTCTCAGTGTGAGTCTCTTCATGTCACTCGCCGTAGATGCAGGATTCGATTTCTTCGTCAGTGCTCGAGCCGTCTCCGATGCAGGTGATGGTTCCGTCTCGAAGACGAAGGACGACAGGTGTCTGGATGAGATAGCTGGGGCCTGCGGGAAGTTCGGCGACTTCGCAGGCATCGCAGTAGAATTCAAGAGACCCCGCGGTGTCGTAGTCCATCACGTCGACTGCGAGCACGGGAGTCTCCAGCTCCGGAGCGGAGAAGTATGTGAGGAACATCTCCTGGCAGTGGTCGCAATCTCCTCTGTAGAAGATCACCAGTTGTTCGCCATTCGCCATGCCGTTCGGGAGGGGGCGCGGAAGGAGTTGGGCCAGTTCCTGGTCCATCAGAGGCTGTCCAAGCCAGTCCTCGAACTGGGGGAAGTAGTTCGGTTTCAAAGTCGTTGGCGGAAGCTTCCATCCGTTTTCGTCGACCGCATCGAGGGAATCCGGGGTGCCTCCATCGTTCTCGAGGGTTCTTTCCGGAAGTGCGAAGGCAGGCACGAAAGCGAGGAGGCACAGTCCGATGAACCCTGGATGCATCAGCCTCGATCCACTTGTTGATGGTTTCAGTATGAAGGCCAGCGCGAGCAGGACGCCGTCGATCGCGAGCATCGCGATCGGTGGCGGTCCCGAGCTTCCGAAGCATCCACAGTCTCCGGCGAAGAGGCTCGAGATGCCGGCCTTCGCGTCGTAGCCCTGTCCCAGCACGAGAATCAGAATGAGGACGAAGAGCGAGAGTACGGATATCGCCACCGGTCTTGCCAGCCGGGCACTTGCAAGCATGATCACTGCAAGAGCCATTTCGCTGCCGATGATGAAGCGCATCGTGAAGTCCAGCCAGACTTCGGGATCTCTTCCGAGCATTTCTCCGATGGCGCCACTCAAATCACGGACCGGTGGTGGAAGAAGCTTCCAGTCAAGTTCCATGAGCTTGAAGGCCGCTCCGGCAAGCAGCCAGAGCGGGACGATGATTCTGCACAGGATGGTTCCGGCGATGGAGCCGTTTCTCGTGGAATCCTGGGTCTGGTTGTCGTTGAGATCGTGCATTCGAATTTCTTGTCTGTTCTATGAGCTTGGTTCGAAGCAGTTGCAGATGGCGTGCATCGCAACCTGGTGGCATTCCTGAATGGCGGCGGAGTCGTTTCCGGGTGCAAGAAAGGCAATGTCACAGAGAGCCTCGGCGAGTCCTCCGTCAAAGCCTAGGAGTCCGATGGTGAAGATGTCCTTTTGTTTGGCGGATTCAAGCGCGCGAATGATGTTGGGGCTGTTTCCCGATGTTGAAAAGACGAGGAGCACATCCCCTGTGGATCCCAGGGCTTCGCACTGCCTTGAGAACACATGGTCGAATCCGAAGTCGTTGCTGATGCACGTGAGAGCGGTTGGGTCGGCGTTCAAACAGAGAGCGGGGAGAGCTGGGCGGTTCAAGGCGAAGCGTCCCGTGAGTTCCTCGGCAAAGTGAAGTGCCTCGGCTGCGGATCCGCCGTTCCCGCACGTCAAGAGTTTCCCACCGCCCGTGAAATGGCGGTCGATGGCGGAGGCCATCTTTTCGAAGGTGCCCAGGTGCTCTCGCAGCTCCTGCACGGACGAGATTGCACGTTCGATTCGATTCTGGATGATCGACGTGAAGTCGATTCCAGTGCGATCGTTGTCTGTAGAGTCGTGTGCGGCGTTCATATGAAAATCAGTGTAACGCCCGGCTCGACCGCTGCCGAGTTGCTACTGTTGAAACATGCCCCACTACACACGTTCTGGAACCATAGACTCGCCACTTGAAGATGTCGCTCGGTGGCACTTTCAATCATCCGCCCTGCCGCGACTGGTCCCGGCGTGGTCCGGCGTGGATGTCCTTCAGATTCCCCCTCGGCTCGAGGATGGAGCGATTGTCACGCTCCGTGTGCCGGTACCCCCCATCGGTCGAAGAAAGTGGGTTTCGAGGATTGAGGCAGTCGAGCCCGGTGTGTCATTCGTCGATGATCAGGTAAGTGGTCCGTTCAAGACCTGGCGTCATGAGCATCGGTTGTCTCAAGATGGCTCAGGACGTTGCCGTCTCACCGATTCGCTCGAGTTTCAACTCCCGCATCCGCCACCGATCCGGAACATCGGTGCTCGAGTCGTCGAGCGTGCGCTCGTGAAGACCTTCGGCTGGAGGCATCGTCGAACGAGCCAGGATGTGGCCAGGCTTCGCGAGACTGAGTGGATTCGCCGGAAAGTGCTGCTCACAGGTGCTTCTGGACTGGTCGGTAGCTCGCTCAGGACGTTGCTTGATGTTGCCGGGTGCGAGGTGGTTCGTCTCGTGCGTCGTGCTCCGGATCTCTCTCGAGGTGAATTTCACTGGGACCCCGCCACAGGGGATATCGATCTGCGTGCCTTCGATGGTGTCGATGTCGTCGTCAATCTCTCGGGTGCTGGAATCGCGGACAAGCGGTGGACGTCGGATCGTAAAAAGATCATTCGGGAGAGTCGAATCGATTCAACCGGTCTTCTCGCCAGTGCGATCGCGGGCCTTGATGGCAAGAAGCCTGCGTTCATCTGTGCCTCCGCCACCGGACTGTACGGTGACAGGCCTGATGGTCGTTGTGGGGAGGATGCCTCCCCGGGTGAGTCGTTCCTTGCAAGAACATGTGTCGAGTGGGAGTCAGCCGCCGACCCCGCACGTCAGGCGGGTGCACGTGTCGCTCATCTCAGGATCGGTGTCGTGGTGGCCTGTGCCGGAGGTGCGGTCTCGAAGCTGCGCCGGCCGGTGTCGCTTGGGCTCGGCGGTCCGGTCGGAAATGGGCGCCAAGGAATGAGTTGGATCGCTCTCGACGATCTGGTGGGGATCATCGCGCATTCGATCGTGGATGATCGATACCAAGGTCCCATCAACTGTGTGTCGCCTCAGGCCATTGACAATCGAGGTTTCATGAAGGCGATGGGACGTGTCTTGCGACGGCCGGTGGTCATGCCTCTGCCGGCACCAGTCGTCAAAGTGGTCTTCGGTCAGATGGGTGACGAAGCGCTCCTGCAGGGGGTCTTCGCCGTGCCTGAAAAACTCGAGTCTCTTGGGTTTCGCTTCGATTTCCCAGATCTGGAGGACGCCCTGCGATTCGAGCTTGGTCACCTCGAGTGACTGGTGTCACGTCTGGCACGCAGCCACGGACGGATCGCAGGCCATGATGCCATGCCAGTCGCAGTGATCACCAGCCATCCGATGGCGACTCCGCCGCCCAGTGACAGCCCGAACAGTGCGATGATCGGCCCGAGTCCGTACCCGGCTCCGATGAGTGCCTCGTGCTTTCCCGCGGATTCGACATCACCGTCGCCAAGCGCAAGTGCGTAATAGATCGCCGAGTAGTAGGTGACGCCCTGACCGATACCGAGAAGGCCGAGGCCCAGAATGACGGTTGGAGTGTTCGGGCCCACCGTGATGAGTACGAATCCGACGGCCATGGAGGTCCCGCCTGTCAGTAGTGAGCCCCAGCGTCCGTGCCACGTGCTGAGGCGCCACATGACGGCAACGGCAAGGACCCTTATGAAAAGCCAGATCGACGTCAGCGGGGTCTCCCAGATCAGAGGGACGTCGAGATCCTCCAGGCGATAGGGCATCATCGGACCGATGGCGCCGATGAGCACGTAGCTGAGGGGCATCATCACACGACAACTCGAGAGCATCGGGCGATAGTTGGTGCCGATGATTCCGGGTCTGTCGGACCTTGGTGTGGGCGCCGTTGGACTGGCTCGGAACCAGAAGAGAGTGGTCGCCGCGATGATGCTTGCGGGCCCGAGAAGTACGATCGCCCAGCGCGCGGAGTCCGCCTGCAGGAAAGGTGTCATCCCAACCAGTCCTATCGCAGTGCCCGTCATCCAGCAGATATTCCACCATCCTATGCGGCTTCTCATTTCAGGGCCCGAGGTTCCGGAGCTCATGTAGCTTTCAACGATCGGCCAGATGAATGCCGAGCAAACGCTCACTCCGAATGAAACGAACCAAAGGATCCACGCGCCATCGATCATTCCTATCAACGGGGAAATGGAGCCCTGGACGAGCAGGGCGATGGCGAGGACGCTGCGAGGGGAGATTCGTCCCTTGAGGCGCTCCAGTACCGTGTGCGCCAGCAGTGCCGCCAGGCAATAGACCACTCCGCTCGCTGCGAACAGCACGAAGGTCATCCACTCGGGAAAGCCGTAGCCATGCTTGGCCACAAAGCCGAGGCCGCACCACATCACCGCTGTCGCCAGGCTCGCCAGAAAAGTGAGGAGCAGTTGTGGGGTGAAGGCCGTTCGTTCTGTCTTGGCGAGGTTCTTCATGACATCATGAATGCCTGAGAGGCATTGCGCGTTCCATGTGGATCAGCCACCCGGTCCGGCCTTCAGCGACCAGTCGTCGTTCCCGTTGTCGCGGAGCCCCTCGACGATGTCATCCGCCGTGTCAGAATCATTGCGCGTCGATGTCTGGGCGACGACCTCTTGAGTTCCCATCACGAAGACCTGGATGTCGAAACTTGCTGTTTCCGGAGAGCTTCCCATGTCGAATTCGCCGTTTATTCCGTAGGTCATGGAAGGTTGTGCGTCGAAAGTGATCGTCACCTTGCGCGTGTACTTGGTGTCCTCCATCGAATACATGGTGGCGAATGCGGGATCCGAGATCTGCATGTTCGTCTGGCTCGTCGGCCACACGTTGAGGTGCAGGGTGTTTCTGCCTGCTTTCAGACTGGCATCCTCTTCTGCGCGAAACGAAAAGTCGTTGACGGCAACAAGCTCAACTCCGATTTTGGCGGTTGGTGGGTTGATTCTGAGAGTGGCGGTCTGATCGGATGGAAGAGTGGGGCCTCTGTATGCCGCTGGAGGTGCGCACCCGTTCAGTGCCAGGAATGTTGCAGCTCCGAGTGTCGCCAGAAGGGTCGTTCCATATGTCGTCATTGGTTTCGCTCCATTGTTTTAGTTCTTCATCACGGACGCACCATAGATTCCATCTCTTGTTGCGTCGAGCTGCGGCCATGTCTAGGATCAGCTCGATTGCCCTCGTAGCTCAATTGGATAGAGCGTTGCCCTCCGAAGGCAGAGGTTGGAGGTTCGACCCCTCCCGAGGGCGTTTTTCATCGTGTGTCAGTCGGTCATGGTGCGTGCTCGCATTCCTCGAGTGTTTGATTTTCATGACATGCCGGTGCTCGGTGCGCGATGTCGACTGCCGTGATAACGTCGTCTCATGAAAATCTCAGAATTCCAACGTCTCATCCGCGACCGCTACTTCGAGTCCGATTCCGCACGAGGTGTCCCGGGCACATTCCTCTGGCTGACAGAGGAGATCGGGGAACTTGCCTCCGCTCTTGCCGATCGAGAGAGGGGCAAGGGCGATGATGCTGAACTCGCGCTTGAATTCGCGGATGTCACTGCATGGCTGTTCACCATCGCCAATGTCTGTGGAATCGACATGGAGGAGGCTCTCCGTGCCAAATACATGGACGGCGGAGGTCCAGACGGGACGAAGTGAGACTCCCCGGCTTCGCGGTGACTTCTCCTGTTTTCAGGTTGATCCTTCCGGGCATCGATCGTCAGCGCGATGATGGCCGAATCTCCATTCGACTAGTGGTCCAATCGCTCTGACTCCGGCAGATATCCGATCTTGTTCGCGGCGTCGAAGGCCGCGACCTTGTAACACTCGGCGAGGGTGGGGTAGTTGAACACCGTTTCGAGAAAGTAGGAAAGTCCGCCGCCGAGCTTGAGAGCGGCCTGTCCCACGTGGACGAGTTCGGTCGCACCCGTTCCTATGCAATGGACGCCGAGCAGTTCCTTGGTTTCAGTGCTGAAGAGCATCTTGAAGAGTCCTGTTTCGTCTCCGAGGATCTGCCCGCGAGCGATCTCCCGGTAGCGAGCCATGCCGACGACGAACTTCGTTCCTTCGGATCTCAGCTGTTCCTCGGTTTTTCCAACCATTGATATCTCCGGAATCGAGTAGATCCCGTACGGATAATGGCTTCCCATCTTGGCCGTCTGGATTCCGAACATCCTGCACGTCGCGATTCGACCCTGTTCACTGCTTGTCGCAGCGAGAGCGGGGAAGCCGATGACATCTCCTGCCGCGTAGATGTGCGGGACGTTGGTGCGGTAGTCGCCATCGACACTGAGCCGCCCGCGTTCGTCGTATTCGACCCCTGCCGCGTCCAGGTCGAGAGTGTCCGTCGCGGCGATTCTGCCGATTGAATAGAGCACCGTCGCACAGTCGATCTTCTTGCCGGAATGGAGGGTCAGTTCGGCATGCGGAGAGGGCTCGTGAAGGGAACGTATCGAAGAGACGCCGTCATTCATGTGAAAGGTGACGCCTTCATCCTGCATCTGCGACATGAGTTCATCGACGATTTGATTGTCGATGAAGCTGATCGGTTTCTCATGGCGGTCGATGAGGGTCACTTCGACGCCAAGCCTTGCGAAGAATGAGGCGTATTCGATTCCGATGACGCCTCCGCCCACCACGACCATTGACTCGGGAACCGACTCGAGAGCGAGGATCTCGTCTGAGGTCATGATGATTCGCCCATCCACCGGTACGTCCGACGGCGCAGCGGGCCTGGTGCCGACGGCGATCAGGTAGCGTTTCGAACGGATCTGCCGAACATCCGTGAGAGACCGTGCCTCGAGAACATGGGCATCCTTGAACCGTCCGGTCCCTCTGATGAGCTCCACACCATTCCTCGAAAGTTGTTCTCGCACGACGTTCGACTCGGCGAGAAGGACATCACTCACCTGCTGGAGCACCTGTTCCATCCTCGGCCGCTCTCTGGTCCTGTTGCCGGGATAGAACGCGCCAGCACCCTGGATGTTGATGACTGCCTCCCGAAACGTCTTCGATGGAATCGTGCCCGTGAGAATGCACACGCCTCCGAGAGACGGCATGCGTTCGACGAGTCCTATCCTCTTTCCGAGCTTGGCTGCCTGCACGGCCGCTCTCTGGCCTGCTGGACCACTTCCGATGACGACGAGATCGTAATCATCATGCGTGGAAAGTGGGTCGGCTTGAGACATCATGTGGTGGTCGAATCCTCTTGATCCTCTGATACAAGAAGAAGTCTGAGGATGGCACTCGATGTTTTCTTCGAGTACTGGAAGGCCGGGCCGTCCATCGATCCGAAGTGAATCGCTCTTGGGACACCGAGCAGAAGGCCCCTGAACATGTTGAGTGAAAGGGGGTCTCTTGAGAGTCGCATGCCATCTGGCGGGGTCGTCTGGTCGAGCAGTTCAGCGAACAGTTTCGTCATTCTTCCGTACAGAGGACTCGGGCTTCTGACGACAGGTGGAGAAGCGAGGAGCACGTAGGCGAAGGCGTCAGGGTGCTCGTCGTAGAAGCTGTAGGTCGTCTCCACCCATCTCTGGATGGCATCGACGAGTTGAGGGTGTTCCTTCACCAGGCCGTCTTTGTCCTCCGCCATCGAGGTCATGATCTCGGCGAAGACCTCCCTGAGCATCTGGTCCTTGTTCTTGAAATGTTGGTAGAGAATGGCTTCGTTGCAGCCCGCGCGTCTGGTGATCGCTCGCACCGAAGCACCCTGAAGTCCATCGCTTGAAACGATTTCCAGCAAGGCCTCCACCAGCTTCTGGCGGGTTTTGACGCCTCTATCCGTATATCTACGGCCCTGATTGTGACTTTCACTGTTCCCCATGGCTAAAAAAAGGATACCCTAAACATGAGTGATCGACGTGGTCCAATGGATAAGTTCGACGAAGATCATCTGCTCAAGCCCTGCGTGTTTTTCGCCAGAGCGAATTCTGTTGTCACGAGTGGTCACGTTAAAGAGGTGGACAGTATGAATCATGCAACCTTCTGTACCTTGTTCGCGGCACTGGCTGCGTCATCAGTCATGGCGGACGTCGAAGAGTTTCACAGTCCAGCCTCGAAGTGGTCGTATGATTTTCTGGGAACGCCCACCAATATCGCTGCTTCCGTGAATGGAAGCACTTTCGCCACCTCGTGGGATGTCGGCAACGGTTCGTTGATCGCAAGCGTCCATGATTCCACTTCCGGCGAGCTCGCCAGCGGCACCTCGCTTGCAACGGTTCCCGCGATTGAGTCAATTGATCTCGCCTGGAGCCAGCAGTCAGGAAGGCTCGCGGTGGGATATCTTTCAACCGACGGTTTCAAGCGAACTCGCCTTATCGACATCGTGACGTCGCTTCCGATCGGTTTCGAGCACCCCGGCGGTCGGGTGGCTTTCGATGAGAGCGGAGATCTGCTCGTGGTTGGTGGTTCGGATGCCTACGTCCGTCTCATCGATGCGAAGACCGGTCAGGTCATTCGAGCCTTCCCATTCGACGGCGAACTTCTCGATGTCGCGATCGATTCGACCGGTGGTGTGGTCGGGGCCTCGGGCAGAGACGGTCTCATCGAACTCTGGGACACCGCCACGATGATGTCCATCTTTGCGATCGATCAGGGCGACATGGATATTTCCAGTATTTCGATCTCCCCAGGCTGCACCTATGTCGGCGGTGGGATCGATTCGATGTTGAACCCCGGTGCAGATGCCACTTCTCCCGAAACAGGAAAGGCCTTCATCTGGCAGGTCAGTGACGGCGCCCTGGTGGGCGAGCGAGTTCTCGCGCCCGGTGGCATCGGCAAGGTCGCATGGATGGATTCCGAGTTCGAATTGCTCGTTCTTGGTCGCGATTACGACATGGTCCCCATCATCACGGCATGGGATTTTTCCGGTGACCGCACTGTCGTCGCCATCACTCCCGAGGAA
>CABYSN010000019.1 GCA_902521645.1 Planctomycetota bacterium | reverse complement strand
ATGCGTCGACATAAATTCCCAGCCAATGTCGAAGGCCGGTAAAGCTTGGTCGGTTCTTGAGGAATGGAGTTGTCGGCTGCAAATGGGGCGACGAGGGCTCTTCGAGGTCCGGGTTCTTGGGGGAAATCGTTTTATTGGCGTTCCACTACGGCAGGCGCTCCTCTCGCCAAAAGATGAAAGCGTCCTTGAAGAAGCTTTTGCCAATAGAGGGCTTGAGCCAAATCGTGAACTTGGTCATGCTTCGGCCTTGCGCATAGGACGGACAGCACCGCTCAGAGCGCGCGCGATGAAAGTACTGGCGGAGTATCCAAGTACTCGTTCATCACGTGAACTCGTGGATGATATCGTTGATGTCTACGAGTCCTGGAATGGCGATGGTGGTAGTCAGTCGAATTCAGGTCTCGTTCGGCGTCCAATTCGACTTCGATTCCAAGATGATTTCCCTGTCCTTGAGAATATTTCGACAACATGTCTTGTTGGCGCAGGCCTGATGGTGAGCAAGGCCGGTGGGTCACAGGATGTTCGATTGGAGTCAACCGAGCTTCGCGATGGTACGTCTGAATTAGTGCGTTGCGACGGCTCGAGTCTTGCCGAAGGTCTTGATTGGTTTTCTGAAATCAAGATTAATTTTCAAATCGATGGGAAGCAAAAACTTGAGTGCTTTCGTACACGACAGAAATTCCGTTGGTTTTTACATCAAGGAAGTGGTATCTGGGTTGAACAGTTTGAGGAAGAGCTTGAGGTAGATCGAACTTATGTGGAAGTCCGGCGGTCCAATGACCTGGCGACCATGCCGGGTGCAGGCAGTGGTGTTTTTCTCGGAAATGAATGGAAGTCTCTAGAGTCGCCAAGTGCGTATCACCTTCGAACTTTTCGGTTCAAGCCATCCTTAGAGCACAAAGGTACTCGAAGAATTTCAGGCCGACTCAGTGGGGGAATTCGAACAGAATCTCACGGTGCTACCTATTACGACTTTGCAGTTCCAGACCTTCTTTGGCCTCATACAGAGCAAGATAAAAAAGATATCACACTTCGGGTGTTCGACAAATTAGGCAATATTGTTCATAAAACGAAAGTTGTGGCTTCAGTAGTCCAGGAGGAGTCAAGAGATTTCGAAGAATATTCCCAAAGCGAACCGGCGTATATTGTGGTTGTTCTCCAGGAAGTCGTTGATCAAATCATGGCCGAAGGTTTTGATCCTACTTTGATTGAGGCTTACATAGATGGATTGGACTCTAGTTCAAAACTCCGTGTCTATCTCGAAAGAACGACAGCCGCCGTTGCCCTGCCACCTCCGCCTAGAAGGAGTCGAATCGGCGCTATTGATCAAAACGGATCACTCTCCGGGCGAATGAGCCTTGATGCAAATGTTGAATCCATTGGATTCAACGTAACTCAGCTTGGCCGGCCACTTATTCAAAATGAGCCGACACCAACTATGAACACACCTTGCGATCGTCTTTGCAGGTTGCTCCGGAGTCGGACCCATCTGAGTTGGGCCAGGGCCCGTGATCAAATCCGACAGTGTGGGCGAAATGACTCTTTTAATGATCACCACAATCTCACTAGCCAACTTTTTTCGTTGCACCAAATGGGTGTTCTTGAGATCATTGAATCATCCTCTGGGGGCCTTGATCGTGTACAGGCACTTCCGCCCCGTGTTGCAGTTACAGCGGCGCAGGCCAACCTTGGTATGAAGCCAGGTGGGGGCTTCCACTCCGCACGTCGTTTTCTGCTGACTGGGGCCTGGCTGCCTCAGGAAATTCTAGCAATTCACGAGTTTGCATCAAAAACTGGTGGACTCATGTTTCATCAGGAGGCTGATACCGAGAATTCGACGCTTCTCCCCCCTGATCGTTGCATCTTGACGACTTCTTCCGATGGCGAAAGCCAACTTCTTGACTGGGCCAATTTGAATGGCATCCAATTTGAAGACACCATTCCAGATGCCCTGTCTTCTCTTTCTTCAATCATGCCAGTTAGTGAGATCCCCTCAATCCTCGATTGGAGTGCTGGAGTCCCGGGTGTTGGCTTCGAAACCTTTGAGTTTGATGCCGAACGTATCTGTCGAACGCGAAAAGCTATTTCTGGGTGTTCGCACAGGCTTCTTGAGTGTAAGCGTAAAGATTCCGGGCTTTGGACTTACTTCCTCGTCGACCAATATGCCAAAAAACATGCTCAGCTTCACGACCGACAGCTGGGTCGATGGATTGTTAGGCGACTCGGTATCCCAGATGCTTACATCCCCATCGACTCAGCAGGTGGCCTTCTTGTGCCACTTGAATTACGACTTCCTCGTCACCTTGAACGTGCCTTCGCGCTTGAAAGTGGGCGAGCACCTGAGACGGTTTGGTTTGATGGCAAATCGCTTACTTCTAAGTCCCCCTTTCTGAGTCCGGAAAAAGCGAGTCGCTTCCGAATTCCTTCCCCTTCTAACAGGCAAATCCGTCCTTATCCTGTGGACGAGCGATGCAGCCATGCATTTCTTCTTTACCCTGCAATTCACGGGACGCCAATATGGCCGAAGGGTAAGCCTATGCCAGTACTTGAATACCAGGCAGATCTAATTGGGACCCTGGGGCTGAATGAGAGAAAGCTATGAGCACCTGGAGTAATCCTCTTGGTCCAGTCGAGCGACTTAAAGCGGACTTGATCAAGTATATCGAGACCGCATTTGATATCTCTGATCAATCGTTTCGCGACGAGCGAAGAGCCTTGCTTGAAGTGCCGGGGAGGTTATCTACTGAGCCCATTCTTGAGCTTATTAGGCCATATAAAGAAGACCGTCCTCTTCTTGGTATCACAGAAGAAGACCTTCCCACCATGTCGGCATCTGGATTGGAACGTTTTAAGAAATTAGCAACGTGTCAGGGTGGACTCACAAACTCGAAATGGAATCTCTACGAACATCAGACACAGATGCTAAGGGATGCACTCAATGGTAAGCCTTGCGTTATTACCTCAGGAACTGGATCGGGTAAGACAGAATCATTCCTGCTCCCAATTTTGGCTCAGATTTGTGAAGAATCTACTGGGTGGTCTCCTGTTTCTAGTCCAAATGGTGTTACGGGTCGATGGTGGGATTCACAGCGAATAATTCATCACGCACCTTGGATTAAGAATGGGCACACCCGCTCAATACGAGGGGAGACTCGAGCTGCAGCGGTAAGGGCGATGATTGTCTACCCCATGAACGCTCTGGTTGAGGACCAGCTGACGCGACTTCGATCTGCACTTGACGGAGACGATGCAAGGTCCCAGCTTGACCAGTTTTTCGGCGGTAACCGTATCTATTTTGGTCGTTTCACTGGCGCCACTCCTGTTGCGGGTCATCCCTACAAAGATGACGGTACGCTGAATCAATCAAAGAAGGGCGCACTTAAAGATGCTATGATTGAGATCGCTCGTAATAGTGACGCAATCGATAGCGAGATTTTTGAGGCCATTCAATCCGGCGACCCCGAACGAATAATACGCGCGAATTCCAATCGAGGTTTTTTTCCTCGAGTTGATTGTGAGAATGCCGAAATGCTTGATCGATGGTCAATGCATCAGGCTCCTCCCGATATTCTGATTACGAATCTCAGCATGCTTCAGATTATGTTGATGCGGCATTTACATCCCAGTCACCATAAAAAGGATGAGGCTCTTTATCAGAAAGATCTTGCGGACGAAATGATTCTTGAGCAGACCAAGTCCTGGCTTGCTTCTGATCCAAAGAATGTATTTCACCTTGTTATTGATGAGCTTCACCTTAACCGTGGTTCAGCGGGTACCGAAGCTGCCTACATCATTCGTCTTCTCCTGGATCGGCTTGGCCTCAGCCCCAATCATCCTCAGCTCCGCATCCTTGCCTCTAGTGCGTCGCTTGAGCCTGACGATGAGAAATCACATCGATTCCTAATCGACTTTTTTGGTCGAACGCCTGTGAGTCAAGTGAATTCTGGTTTTTCAGTCATACCAGGTGATCAGCTGTCTGCGGTTTCACAAAAGAATATCCAACCGCTCCCTCGCAAAGAACTTCAGATTTTGGGACGTTCTCTGCGCGGTGATTCTGCGAACTTTGACTCGGGTCCATTAGCAAGATCGATTGGGGCAGCGAATCCAACAGTGAAGGACTGTATGGAGAAGCTTCAGGACAACCACGATCTTAGGCATCGGCTTGAGCATGCGTTTCTGACAGAAGAAAATAAGACACGTACACAACCGCTTTCCAAGTTCTCCAAATCTATTGGTTTAGATCATCCGAATGATCCGATGCACGACGCAGCACGCGGTTTGCTCGCCACTTTGGATGTCGATGATCCTAGCTTGCCACGGATTCGTATTCACCATTTCACCAAAAATCTCGAAGGTCTTTGGAGTAGCTGTGTGCCTTATGATTCTAAGGCGCCTGAGGCCCGGCCATTCGGAAGCCTCTATGAGTCCCCGGAATCTGTTAACGATAAGGAGGGACGCCGTCTTCTGGAACTGCTGTATTGCGAGTCCTGTGGTACATCGCTCTTTGCCGGACGGCGTATCTGCGTGACGAGTTGTGAGGAGCTATTTGGTGACAAAATCGACAAGCTCGTCGGATTTGAGATGTCGGCAATCGAGCCAAATCTTGAGGGTAGTCCACTTGGGATCAACTCTGATCTCACAGAATTTCTTTCACATTCTGAGCTTGTTGTTTTTTGGCCAGGACAAGCGATTAATGGGAATGCATCGGAGGCCTGGCAAGCCGCGCATACCGATGAAATTAAAAGGACAGAGCAATTACGCAAGAAAGACGGTAAGTTCAGGACAATTGGTAAGGATTTCAAGCTCCCGTGTAAGTGGATTGAGGCAACGCTCAACTGCTTTAATGGTCAATTACGGACAGGGGTTCATGGGCAAAGTCCAGATTGTCGTACTGGATATGTTTACTCCGTCGTCGGAGGTAGTGGAGTTCCCTTTGATAACTCCAGCAGTTTCAATGAAAACGCTGCAAAAATATCTGGCATGCCTGGAGTTTGTCCTTGTTGCGGTAAGAACCATCTTAGGCGTAAAAGATCTAGTCCGATTCGTAATTTCAGGCCTGGTATCGAGCAGGCAACAAATGTTGTATCAAAAGGGTTGGCCGCTGGACTAGTAAATAAAACCGGTAGTCTTCCAAAGCTAGTTTGTTTCTCAGACAGCCGTGATCAAGCAGCTGGACTCGCATCGCAAATCGAGTTGCGACATTACGAAGAGAGGTATCGCCGTGTAGTCGGAGATATTCTTTCTTTGCATGATTCGTCTGAATCAAATCGTATTAGTTTTCTCTCAAGACTGGAGAATGAAACAGCTAGATCTCTTCGTGAAGAGGTCGCTAGGGAGGATTATCCTTCATCCTGGGCGGCGCAGGTCACGGAATTGGATGATTTAGAATTTCATATCAATGATCCAAAAACGACTAACCGCAAAGAATGTATTGCGAAAAAGTCCCACCTCCTTAGCCCTGGGCCACTCCACTTAATTTCTATTTTGGAGGATACGGAACCTTCAAGAAATCAGTTGCCACCATTTGTAAGTGAATGCCTAAAGAGTCATCACTGCCCCTTTGGATTTGACATCCGTGTGGCTAATACGCAAGAAGATTGGACTCGGCTTTTTGCAAGGGATAGCGGTGGTAATTGGGTCTGGTCCTCAGATACATGCATTGCTAATTCCAAAGAACAATTATTCCGAAAACGCATGTTGTCCGAAAACTTCTCAACGATCGCCCGCCTTCTATTCAGTCGTAGTTATTTTGGATTTGAACAGATGGGCTTAGCGACTCTGACAATTAATCCGCTGCCATCCGGTGTAGATTCAAAAATTACTACCGTCTCACGTGATATTGGTATTTCCCCGAACGAATTAAAAGCGGCGCTAGAGCAGATTATTTCCTGGCTAACGGAGAACTATCGTCGGGCTCATTCATCAGGTATTGGTGACGAGAATATTCACTCATGGAGCTGGGAGCATTTAGCCAAGGAAAGCAATGACAATGCTGGTGAGTCCCTTCGGCAGCTTCGCATATTTATTTCGAATCTTGCTAATAAGTGGAATTTTGACAGAGATGCGATTAGTTCATCGATTGATACTCTCTTGTGTGAGCTCGGCCACACCGATTTTATTGCTCGTATTGATTCTATTAAGCTGAGACCAATCGCTCCCACCGCGACGCCGTACTCTTGCAAACAATGCGGCCGTCTGACTTTTATTGATCCGCCTGTCATTTGTAAGGGGTGTTGTCATACAGAATTTTCGAAAGTTAATAAGACGGCAGAGCAACTAAAATTGTCACACTATTACGCGCCCTCTTCCGAGTCAGATCGAATCCGACTGCATACCGCTGAACTTACGGGGCAGTCGGATAATCCGTTACTTAGGCAACGTTTATTTCGAGAGGCGATCAGGGAGGGTGAGGACATTGACGATCCCTTGGCGCATAAAGTTCTTCATCCGTGTCTTGAAACAATCGACTTTCTTAGCGTCACAACAACTATGGAGGTTGGAATTGATATTGGTTCCTTGCAGTCTGTGGTCATGGCTAATATGCCGCCAGAACGATTTAACTATCAACAAAGAGTTGGTCGTGCTGGTCGTTCGGGCCAGAGGTTTTCGTATGCGACTACTTATTGTCGGAATAATTCACACGACGCTTTTTACTTTAAGGAGGCCGTCCGAATGACTTCGGATCCTCCGCCTACACCTTTTCTATCTATGAGCCGGCACTCGATCCGAGACCGAATTTTACTTAAAGAAATGTTGCGTCGCGCTGGTCGCTTTCTAGGTGCTCCATGGTGCTGGTCTTCTGGGGAAAATCCTGACACTCACGGAGAGTTTCCATCAGTCCAATCCTGGGCACAAACTGAGCGCGAAAGATATTCTGTATGGCTCAAATCCGAAGGCACTCGGGAACTGGAGAAGATCAATCAGGTCCTTGGTGTAAGGGGCGAAACCTATATTAATCCTGCGTGTGTTGGGGCTCAGTCCGTCGATGATGCGATTGCAGATGTAGATCTCAGTGATTCAAGGCCTTTGGGAGAGAGACTTGCTGACTATGGAAGGCTTCCGCTCTTGGGCATGCCGACTCGGCTTAGGTCACTCTACACTGGAGTTCGAAAAAACACTTCCAATCAGCTTTGCATTAGCACCATGGACCGCGACCTTGAACTTTCCTTAAGTGAATTCGGTCCCGAAGCAAAGCGAATGAAGGACAAGCGAGTCTTCGTTTGTGATGGATTTTCTCCTACGCTTCGGGTCGAATCCTTTAATGGTCGTGACCGTATCAAGTCCGAAGGTCAAGCTCTTGAACGTCGCGTTTTCATTCATTTCTGTCCTGTCTGTCAGTACATGGGGAGTACGAATAGCCACTTAGGTAATACAGAATCATGTCCTGAGTGTGGGAATTCTGCTACGGATACAGTAGATGATTCCTGTATGAGGTACCGTTCGTTTGAGAGTTGGGTACCTAATGGTTTTCGTGTTAAGAGTGATCCGCCCTTACTTGCCAGTGACGAGGATCGGCATGGAACAAACGGACGTACATACCTCGCCGTCCCTTCGATAGATTCATCGCTCCAAATGAAGACTGTCGCAAATTCATGCGTGACTATGAACCTCGACGACAAGGTGTTTCGTGTGAACGATCGTCTTGGGAAGCTGTATCAGTCTATGTCTTTTGGCGGTACTCGCTGCAAGATCGCTGGAAGTGGCGAATTTGCTGATGGACAGATACCTGCTAATACATTAGATCAAGGTGGTAAGTCCTTTGCCGTTCACTCAGTCAAGCGGACCGACGTACTTCGAATCAAGCATGCGACGATCCCAAATGGTCTTCATCTTGATCCTCGTCGTGGTGGAGGTGCCGTTCGAGTTGCGTTTGTCTCAGCTGGTGAACTGATCCGCCGGGCCTGGGCATTGGATTTGGACATCTCCCCTGAGGAGATTCACGTACTGCCTCCAGCCTCGATTCCCTGCAGCCAGGATCCCTCTCAGTGGCAAGGCTTACTCACGCTTTGTGATGACCATCCGAATGGTGCGGGGTACGTCGAGGAACTTAAGAATCGATGGGGGGAATTCCTTAAACGTTTCGTAGGCAAAGGCCCCTCGCTGGCCTTTATCGACAATATTCTCACTCTTGAACACCAAGAGTGTAAAAGTGCTTGCTATACCTGTCTTCGGAGTTACCGCAATCGTTTTATAGATCCTTTGCTTGACTGGCGTCTGGGATACGAGCTTATCCGTACCCTTCAAGACCCCGGGTACGTCGTCGGTTTAATTGACATGGATCAAACGGGGAGTTCTTCAGCAGGATTATGCAGCTGGACGCTCGATACCCAGGTTTCCGTCGATAAATTAATTGCCGCATTCCCTGGTGAATGTCGGCCAATCCAAGTGCCACTTTCAAGCTCTCCGCTGCCCGCATTTGTACTGCAAGAGGGTGGACGTTCTCGAGTTGTACTTGTGCGACATCCGCTGTGGGCTAATCGGTCTTCGCTAACTGGCAACCTACTCGACGCCGCTTTTGTCGAGGCGGAACAGAGGCAACACTCGCACTTGCCAGATATTATTGATTCATACAATCTCTGTCATCGTCCAAGCTGGACCCAGGAAAAGCTCCTTGCTCGTCTGCGAGAAGGCAAAAATATGCCTTTGGTCGAACAATTGATAGATGCCTCTGATGGCTAAAAAGCGCATTTTAATTAAGGGTTGGTATGAAGCGCACTATTCCGGTGACAGCACTCTCGAGATTGAGATCCTGCCCCAGAATGGTTGCACTTACGCAATTTGGCGATAGTAACAACCGCCTTCCTCACACACATTCTAGAGCCATGCTTGGCACCATCTATCATGATTTTCTTGAAAGTGTCGTACGTGGCGCTGCCGGGGATCCGCCAGACTTCTTCGCTGTCTGGAACAAGGCAGTTAAAAATTTTGAGCGAGATAACCGAGAAACCCCCAATAAGTGCTGGCTTCCGATCTCTTCCACAATGCCAGATCTTGAGCGTTTTCGAATTCGCGCATTTCGTACGGCTCAAAATATGCAAAGCACTTCAATTCCAAGTCGATCTGTGCCATCCCAGAAATCAAATCGCTCTCAAGCAACGCCACGACTCAGAGGGCCCGAGGTTCCCGTACGTTTTGATGTTGGGGGGTGGGCGCTAACTGGAAAAATTGATCAGGTTATTGAGGTCAGTGGTCGGCTTACTATTGTTGATTACAAGACCGGTGCTGTGTGCGACGATCAAGGCAGGATTAAAACCGAATACGTTGAACAGCTTCAGCTTTACGCTGGCATGCTTAACAGTATGTCAGGCGGTGGACGAGCTGTGGTTCTAGAAATCATCGATAAGAATTCGTGTACTTATTCAATTCCCGCTGATTGGAATCAGATTAATGATTTGATGTCAGGCGCCTCACAGTTGATAGAAGATTTTGCATCTAACTGGCCTGAAAACCCACAAACGGACGCCGACATTCTGGCGGCCTATCCAAGATCAGCGATCGGTGACACTACTTTTGCGTCTGCTGTTCGTCATCGGTGCGATGTCCATCGCGGTTCAATGAAACGTGATGGCCGAGTTGCTTTGGGTAGGATTGAGCGTGAATTTGAGACTACAGATATCTATGGTCGAGTCGAATCAGCAAGCTCTTGTACCCTTGGCTGGGCAATCAGACTTGGAACACCTCGCGGAAAAATTCATCTTCGCGGTCCCATGCCAAGAAAGCCCGAAATTGGTGATTGCGTCTATGCCTTTGGTGTTGAGCCAGGTCCTGCGAATCCAGCTCCCTCTCCTGAAGCGGCAAACGATTTCGTTGTGCCCAGATGGGGTGTAGTGCAGATTGAATCTGATTTGAATCCGCTAATCAATTGGCCGGATCGACCGATACATGTCGTTGCTTCTAAAGACGCTGAGGCAAGAGATCGCGAGATTCGACCTGGTGATATATGTCTTTTGGTTTGCGGTCACTCACATGTTGATCGGATTATTTTCGATGATGGCACTTGGCAATCCACGCGGTCTGTAGAAGCCGTGGATATGCCACCGCATTATCTGGCTTATACGGCGGCCCTTTTAGAGATTAAATCCATAGTTGATGCCAGCATTGGTGGGAATCAGATGATCTGGTGTCGAACTCCGCAGGCCTCTCAGTGGTTGGAGAAAATTCCCATCTCAAGCCTAAAGAAGCTCAGAGAAGAAGAACCTTGGGCGAAGGTCTTTGGAGAACTCCGTCTTTGGTGGCAGGAACTACAGACAAATTGCTCCGTAGCAATTGTCACGGAGAAGAATCTTCCTAGATTTTCCAATCGTCCAGTGACTACAGTGTTTATTGATGGGGAACCCATTGCTCGCGTAGCCGTTCCAAGCGAGGCATTGCCCCAGTCCATCGCAAATGTCGGCGTGATGCGGGAGCCGATTGTTGCCAATACAGTAGTTGTACCTTCTACGTTAGCTGTAAGCGAGCCTTTGATCACGCCCGCTAGTTCAGTGGATATAGCCAATAAGATTGATACCGACCCTGATTTCGAAGTCTCGGCTCATGTGGTTGGTTCTAGAGGGCCAGGTAATGTGATAATGAATGCTTGCAGTGACAGAGGCCAAGAATCTGGATTGGCAAATTGCATCCAATCTACTGGAAGCTCTGTTAATGCCCTGGCTCTTCTTGGTATTCTTGTCTTGGCAAAGGGGGTTGTCGAATCTGAGCTTATGTATGTACGTGTTCGATGCCGCAACGATACTGCGGTCTCTTGGTTCGGTACTCAAGCAAAAAAGGCAATCTCTGCCAATAATGACTCTGAGATATCAGGGCGTATCCACAAACTGTATTGCTGGCTCCGTGAATTATTTATGGATGAACTTTATTCAATTGAGAGCGTTAAGAAAAACCCTCAAAACGGTGTTAGACCTTCTGTAACCATCAAAAATGGTGGAAATGTGATTGTGACCATTAGCTCCTAAGTACCAAAGTAGGAGGGCATGAACGGGCTGTGATCCTTTCGCATTATCAAATTTGGATAACCATCTGTGTAGACGTTCGCAGCGCGTGACGTCAGTTGATCTCGAGCGACGGCCTCGAGGTGCCATCCGACAGGGAGGCGATCGAGATTCGATTCGCGAGATTGGTTGCCAGGGCATCGAGGGCCTTCGCCAAGGCCGGGTTCTTCGAGAAGTTCCGGTCGGGTCTTCCGTCGTCCAGGTTCTTTCGAAGATCGGGATGAATGGGCAGATTTCCAAGGAAGGGAAGTCCCATCGTCCGGGCCAGTATTTCGGCGCCGCCCCGACCGAAGAGGTCGTATTCCTTGCCATCATCACCGGTGAAGGAGCTCATGTTCTCGATGACCCCGAGAATCTCGACTTCGAGCTGCTGGAACATTCTCGCGGCGCGCCGTGCGTCGTCCTGAGCGACTCTCTGAGGCGTGCAGACCAGAACCGCCCCTGTGAGTGGAAGCAGCTGGGCAAGCGTCAGAGGGACGTCTCCGGTCCCTGGAGGGAGATCCACGAGCAGGTAGTCCAGTTCGCCCCAGTCGGTCTGGAGCGCGAGTTGCTTGAAGGCACCGTGGGCCATCGGACCCCGCCAGATCAAGGCCTTGTCGGGGTCGACCAGCTTGCCGATCGAGATCGCCTTGATGCCGAAGGCTTCGAACGGCACCATCGTGGTGCCTTTCACCTGCGCCACGGCATCATCAAGTCCGAGCATCGTTGGAATCGAGGGGCCGTAGATGTCGCCATCCAGAAGGCCCACTCGGGCGCCGGCGCGTGCGAGACCGAGGGCGAGCGAGACGGTGGCGGTTGACTTGCCCACGCCGCCCTTGCCCGCACCGACCGCGATCACATGCTTGACGCCGGGAAGCGGATTCGATTCATCCACGGGTTCAGGAGGTGCCTGAGCGGCCGTCGGTTGCGCGGAGAGGCTGACTTTTCTGGCGAAGACCACGTCGATGCCGGCCAGCGTCGCCTGTGCCATCTCGGCGGCGGAACCCACGGCTTCCTTGATCACTCTGTCGAGCGCGTCACGTTTGTCCTGCGGTTCATCCGTGCCGACCGAGACCGTGATTTCAGCATGGCCGTTCTCGAACTTGATCTGTTCGATCAATCCCAGGGTGACGATGCTCTTGTCGAGCTCCGGATCGATTACCGCCTCGAGCGCGGCTCGAATGCTGGCTTCGTTGAATGTCATCGTTTCTCTGTCCGTTTTCTGATCGAGTTCAAGAGCCGCCGAAGACCAGGACGTCATCGTACTCTTCGATCACCTTCGGGTTGAAGTAGTTGCTCTGGAACAGATTGGAGACTTCCGCACCGACACTGCCGGGGCCGTCGATTCTGGAGGCGAAGACGTTGTCCTCACCCGCGCTCCACACCACGACCGCGCCTCTGGCCTGACCGGCGAGGGCGCTCTGAGCGCTTGCATCACTCGAGTCCCAGATGCCGAGGGTCGGGGATCGGATGATCTGGGAGATGGTGCCGGGGTAGTTCGGGACACCGGAATTCGGGCCGTCGGGGTGCACCAGGCTCAGTGATTCCTGGAGTCCACCTCGATCGCCGAGGATCTTGTAACCGGTGACGGTCGAGAACATCTCCTCCGAGAACTGCGGGCGGAAGTCGGTGCCTGCGATCGGCAGCACCAGGGGGCCCGTCTTTCTGATCTGGCGGGCGTAGGCGACCGGTGCGCCCCAGGCATCGACCACCACGGGAATGGCCTGGTCGAGCGTGACGGTGGCGCCACCGAGGTCGATGCTGCCTTCAGGTTGGAGAATGTCATTGCCGTTGCTGCTCAGGTCGAGGCGGAGTTCCGTGTCCTTCGGGTTGTAGAAGGGGGGGAACTGCTTGCCGCGCAGGATCGGACCGCGTCCGACGAGATCGGTTCGAAAGGCGACGTCGCCCACGCCGGGGAAGTTGACGATTTCAGCGCCGTTGCTGAAGTCGGCCCAGGCCTGCGGGGTGACGTCGATTTCGCGCATGCCGCCGCCCATCAGATGCAGGATCGCATTCTGCGTGCTGGTGATGACCGGCTTGGAGGCAAGGTCGTCCTCCGGAACCAGGCCGGGATAGAACCCGAACTCCTGCTGGAAGCTTTCGCATGCCTTGACGAATTCATTCATCGTGGTGCGGGTCTTGGTCTGCCGGGCCTTCGAACTCGCGCGTCCGATCGCGGGCAGCAGAAGTCCGATCAGGACCACGATGATGCCGATCACCACGAGCAGTTCCGTGAGGGTGAAACCCGTGCGAAGAGACGTGCGTCGAGGGTACGAAGGTGTGTGTGTGCTGTTCATCTTGGAGGGCTGCTCGGTGTTCGGTGCGGTGTTCATGAGGGTCGTGGTCCCAAAGACGTGTTGTTCGTCCGAAAGGCTTCGGAGGGAGATGGCATCAAGCCCCGTGAGGCGTGTCCCAAAAAAGACGATAGCGCGCCGAGGCTGTCTCGCCACGCTCATCCGCGACCACTACAGGATACGTGGAAACCGTCTCGGTTTGTTCCAACTCATTCGGAGACGGGGTGGAATTGCTCGGCTCTTTCGTGATCAGAATCCGCCTTGGATCGATCTGAGCGCTTCATAGGACGCGATCGCGACCGAAGTCGAGAGATTCAGGCTTCTGGCGGCCGGGTCGTCCACCATGGGAATCCTGACCCGGCACTCCGGTCCGAATCGGCTTTCGAGCGCCTCGTGAATCGCCTGGGACACCCCGAGATCCTCCGGCCCGAAAAGCAGATGGTCGCCGCGCTGCCACTCGGGCTCGCGAAAGCTGCGACTGGTCTTGGTGGTGAAGAGCCAGAGTCTCTCCGGAGCGGCGTCCTCGAGGTAGGCCTCCCAGCTGGCATGCTCGACGAGGTCGATGTGCTGCCAGTAGTCCATTCCCGCCCGCTTCAGATGCTTGTCATCGATCTGAAAGCCGAGTGGGTGGATCAGGTGCAGCCGCGCGCCGATCGCAAGGCAGGTGCGCCCGATGTTTCCCGTGTTGTTGGGAATCAGCGGGGTGCAGAGGACGATGTTCAGTGACGGGTCGGTGATCTCATGTTCCTTGTCTGGCGGCGTCTCGAGCCGAATGCTTCGCCGAGGATAGTCACAACGGCCCTCCATGGCATCTCTTTGGGATCGGGATCGATCGATCGGGCGGTGACTGCTACGCTGATGGCGGTCCATCAGATGTCTGCCCTCGTTCTCGACAAGGATTTCCGAAACCGTGATGACTCGAGACCTTCCACGTCCTTTCACCCGCTTCGTGCCCTCGGCCTCGTGCCTCATCGCGCTCCTGGTGTCGGTTTTCTGCACGACGGCCCACGGTCAGGATCTCCTTCAGGACGATCCGGCACCTCATGACGACTGCGCCGTCATCATCTCTCGAAAAAGTGCGGAGGCCGACGGATGGAGACAGGTGGCCTCCGCCGTGCGCACCTTTCATCAGGACGCCGGTGTGACGCGACATGTCTTCGAGACCAGTCCTCTGGAACTGAAGGATGTGCTCGCACAAGAACACCCTCGCCACGTGGTGCTGGTCGCGGCACCCGAGGAATTGAATCGAAGTCTCTTTCTCGAGCTGCACCGTCTGTGCCGCGGACTCGACGAGGATCCCTGGCCCGATTTCGAATGGGGCATTCTCACCGGACGGACCTGGGAATCCGCGATGCGCCAGGTCGTCACCCGTGCGCCTCTGGTCATTCGCAAGGCCGCCGGCGTGGCCAGTCTGGATGTCACGCCTTTCGAGGAGGCGCTCTGCTGGGATGAGACGTTCCCCGGGCGTTCGGTCAGAAAGTTTGCGGATGGACGCGTGATGACGCGTTCGGGGACGGCGTCGCAGACGCTGCCTGGGATCATCTCGAGCCTCAACGACTACGAGCCGGACTTCTTCTTCTCGAGCGGCCGAGCCACCCAGCACGACTGGCGTGTCGGCTACGACTTCAAGGCAGGGGCCTTCAAGGTCGAAGATGGAGCGCTGGTGGGTGTGACACTCGATCGTGAACGACTCCCCGTCGACTCCGGCAATCCGAAGGTCTGGCTGGCGGCGGGGAACTGTCTGATCGGTGACGTCGACGGCATCGACTCGATGGCACTCGCGATTCTCGACTGCGCGTCCGCCACCCAATTCGTCGGGTATTCCGGTCGAACCTGGCACGGACGCGCCGGCTGGGGAACCGCCGACTGGTTTCTCTCCGATCCCGGTCGTTGGAATCTTTCCGAGGCGGTGTTTCTCAATCAGGTGGAACTCATCGACGAACTGCGTGCGATCGATCCCGTCCTGGCCACGCTTGATCTCGGTGATTTCGCGCCTCGCGAGGATCCACTCTTCGGTGAGAAGCTGGCGGAGACCTGGGGGAAGGGTGTCGACGAAGAGATCTTTCAGACCGCACTGGGGCACCTCTGGGACCGCGACGTCCTGGTCTTCTACGGGGATCCTTCCTGGGACGCTCGTCTCGCCGAAGGCACGCCCGCCTGGTCGAGTGAGTTCGCACTCGATGACGAGACCGGGCTTTGTCGAGTCACGCTCACCGGGCGTGCAGAAGCTTCTTTTTCATCGCCTCCGAGCGTCCGGTTGCCCGTCCGACTCGCCCCGGGGCGGACCATCTCCGCACCGCCCGGAACGATCATCGCCGATGACTTCGTGATGTTCACCGGAGTTCGATCACTTGATCCCGGGGAAACCGTCACCGCGGTCTTCGAAGGCGTCCCGGAGGTCCGCGAGAAACGTGTCGAACGCGTGCGGGACTGGCCCCTCTGCGAAGCGCAGATCGCTCGTCTTCCTCTCGCCTACCAGAGTCCGGTGCGAACCAGACTCGAAGACGCCCGGGGTCACCGTGGTGAACTGGTCTCGGCGATCGAGTCACTTGATGGCGAGGAGGCTCTCGAGGCGATCGCCTATCTGATCGCCTTCATGCCCGACCGGGACCTCTCGACGATCTCGGGCGGACTGCTGGCCGAACATGTCCGAGAGGCGATCGAGATCCGTCGGACCTCGCCGTTCTGTCGGGACCTGCCCGACGACATCTTTCTCAACGAGGTTCTCCCGCACGTCTTCGTCGGCGAACGGCGCGAGCGGTGGCGACCTGAACTGCGTGAACGTTTCGCCGAAATCGCCTGGACGGCACCGACTCAGGCCGAGGCCGTTCGTCGCCTCGACCGCGAACTCTGGTCGCAGATGGGGGTGGTCTACCATCCCGACAAGCGTCCGAAGACCGATCAGTCACCTTCCGAGACGATCGACTGCGGCGTGGCGAGCTGCACCGGCCTCTCGATTCTTCTTGCCAGCACCTGCCGCTCGGTCGGCATTCCCGCACGACTGGCTGGCGTTCCGATGTGGCACGACGACAGTGGCAACCACACTTGGATCGAAGTCTGGGATGACGGGCGATGGGAATTCGTCGAGGCGCTCGGGGGCGAGGGGTATGGCAAGGCCTGGTGGCTCGAGAAGATCGCGAAGGTCAACCCCGACGACCCGCTCTACACGGTCTGGGCGACCAGCTACCGTCCGACCGGCACGCATTTTCCTCTTGAATGGGATCCAGCGGATGACACCATTCCTTCGGTCGATGTTTCGGCTCGTTATCTCGCGCTGCCTGAACGGCACGTGACTCCGGAAACCCGCTAGCACCGGCGGCGACGAAAGGCTGCGCTGAACGTGATCGCGAGGACGGTCGCAGGTGCGGGGATCACGCCCACGCTGAGACGTGAAATTCCTGCTGATTCAAGTTCACCGCCACCGAATGCATAAACGGTCAATGACGTGATGTTGATCTCCGAGCTCAGGAAGGCTGCGTAGGTACCGCCACTCTCAAGCTGATTGAAGTAGGTGGTTCCATCGGAGAGGGTCAGGCGCATGATGCCCGCGGCCGATTCATTCTGAGCGTTGAGGACATGGAAGATTCCTCCCACCGAATAAACCGAATCACTGAAAAATTCGATGTTGAGCGATTCGCCTTGCCCGACTGAACTCACCCATTCCCCGAAGGTTCCTTCAACGCCGGAAGTGGCGTCGATCTCCCAGGCAGTGTCGTTCTGCCCGCCGGATATCGAGGTGTAGACACCGCTGTAACCGTCGAGTTCGTAGTCGAGTGTGGAAATTCCGAATGTCGGGGCGACAAGGTCGTAGCCCTGCTGGGAATTGAATACGACGACCGAAGCAGTGGTCTGTTGTGCGACTGCAAGGCACGCAAGCGCGGATACAGCTGCAGACAGGATGCCTCTTTGGATAGTCTTCATGGGGGGGCTCGTGAGATCGAATGATGACGGTCAACAGCTTCATCTTTCTGAAGAAACCGTCCTGTTCGATCGATTGTTTGGGTTGTCTCTAAAGTTCTCTCTAGTACTCGGACATGGTCATCTGTAGTGGTCCCTGATGAGGGGTGGAACCAGTGAAATGCACCACGCGTTGGGGTCTCTCAAGATTCCGCAGAGGGATGCGGTTGAGATACAGGACAGTAGCAAGAGATTTCGGAATACTACCTATAAAACACGGTTTTAAGCGTTAAAACTAGGTTTTAATCATTCTGAGACAGGCAGCGTTCTCCTCGCCAGAGACTCGAGACCGACATCCGGATTGATCGTTCATGTGCTCCGAGGATGCGGCACGAAACCCACGCAGGGTCATCCGCCGTCTCCGCCATCACCATCTCCCGCATCATCGCCCGACATGCCATCGATCGGCTTGTCCGCCATCGTGTACCGGTAGGGATCGGGACGTTTTTCGTTCCAGTCGGCGCCCTTGATGATGCGGCGAGCCGCGGCACGGCCGCTCTCGTGGTTCGCGAATTCAGCCTGTCCGGCACGCAGTCCGGCCGGCTCCTGCGGCGTCTGCTCCGCACGTGCGAGGTACACGGTCTGCGTCGGGTAGGCGAACGACACGCCCAGCTCCTTGGCCAGTCTCATCAGGTCCAGCATGAAACGGTGACGTTCGCGAAGTTCGGTGCTCCAGTCGGGCGTGTTCCAGAAGACGTACACCAGGATCTGGATGCCGGATTCCCCGAACTCGTTCAGGAAGATCTGGTAGTTGTCCCGTTGCATGTAGGGGTGGTGGCGGACCAGCTCCCGGGCGCCTTCGCAGAAGGCCTCGACCTGCTCGGGACTCGTTTCGTACAGCAGATCGATCTTGGTGCTCCAGCGTCTGAAGCGCCTGCGTCCGTAGTTGTCGACCATCGTCTTGATCAGAAGCGAGTTCGGAATCGTCATTTCCGAGTTGTAGAAGGTTCTGATTCTGGTGGATCTGAGGCCGACGGTCTCGACCGTGCCGTCGATCCCGTCGATCGAGATCCAGTCGCCGACCTGGAACGGCCGGTCGAGGATGACCGTGATTGAGCCGAAGAAGTTCTCGATCGAATTCTGTGCCGCGAAGGCGAAGCCGAGTGATCCGATGCCGATACCGGCGACGAGGGGCGTCACCTCGATGTTCAACGCGCCAGCGACATAGACCAGGCCGAAGATCATGATGATGAACTTCAGGGTCTTTCGCAGGATCGGAATCAGCAGGTCGTCCAGCTTGTTGACGGATCTGTTGGCCCGATGCTCGACGACGTCTCCGAGCAGGTCGGTGAGCTTGAACGCGGCGTTGATCGAGCCCAGCACCAGCAGGATGTCCGTGATGATCAGCAGGACGTTGTAGGCGACGATGGGCAGGAAGAGCGTCTGAAGTCCCCACCTCCAGACGAGGATGCCGCAGACGAATCCAATGGCACGTGCCGAGGTCCTGACGTTTCTGTATTCGAAGGTGTCGCATCCCGCGATCTTCAGGATGAGCCTCTTGATCGGGACCGAGAGCATGACGCCGATGATGAATCGCACGAGGAAATCGCAGAGCACCCCGAGGAAGATGATGATGCCGATGCCGATCCACTGCACCCACGCCAGGAAGAGGAACTTGTTCCACAGTCGTTCGGGCGCGATGCTGAGCAGCCAGGCCTGGACCGAATCGGTCTGCCTCAGCGTCGCGAGCAGTGCGGGATCCTCGAGCGCGAGGCGCCGTACCGCGAGACGCAGCGTTTCGTTGTTCTTGTCGGAGACGGTCTTCCGATCGAACCGCCAGACGCCCTTGCCGTCCAGTTCGAGCGTGATCAGGCCCTGGCCTCTCGAGATGGCATGCAGCCTGTTCGAGCGTTCGCGGACCTGGGGCGAGGCGTCCTCCGGTGCGGGGAAGAGCTGGAATTCCGTCATCTCATCGACCGTGCCTGGCACGCCCTTGTTCGATCCCTGCAGGTAGCCAAGTGCGCTCAAGGCGGTGTACAGATCCACGGCCCGTTGCCGGTTCGCGTCGTTGATCGTGATGCCGCCACCCAGGTCGAGACAGTCCACCGCGAGCTTGTAGTTCTTCGGCTGATCGTTCATGGCCTGCATGAACGTTCCCAGAGTCCGTCCCGGACCGGACATCGCATCCTTGTTGACGTTCTTGGTGACCTCTTCGGCGTTGTCCTTCTTCGAGTTTTCAGTCAGTCCCGCCAGAGGGTCGTTCTGGGCGTGAGGATGGCCTGCGAAGGCCGGTGCTGCTGTGACCAGCATCAGGCTCAGCAGTGCGATCAACTGAAAGGGGGTGGAGCATCTTTCCGACCACGCGTTGAGAGTGTTCTTCATGCGTGAAATGCTACCGGCAAGGA
>CABYSN010000018.1 GCA_902521645.1 Planctomycetota bacterium | reverse complement strand
GTTCGATGAAGATCGATCCCCATGACGTCGAGATCCGGATGAAGCAGGCTCGCAAGTTCCTGATCGAAGGCCACAAGGTTCAGATCGTCCAGAACTTCAGAGGCCGAGAGATGGCTCACCGCGAGCGCGGCAGCGAACGCATGCAGGAAGTGCTCAAGTACCTCGAGGACGTCGCCAAGATCGAACTGGCCCCTCGAATGGCTGGACGACGCATGTCGATGGTGGTCTCACCCGATCGAGCCAAGGTCCAGAAGATCCTGAACGAACGCAAGCGAGCCGCCAAGGAGGCCGGCAAGCCGGAACCCGAGGAAGCACCGGTCGTCGAGGAAGCCACGACGGAGGCACAGGTCGAGGACACCACCAACGAGACCGCGGCCGATGCCGCCGCCAAGGCCGCTCTGGCAGCGGTGCTGGAAAACGAGACCGACTCGACGGAAGACACCGCTGAGGAGCCCAAGGCGGACGCCTGAAAGAGCCCCGCCTTCCAGTCCCGGCTGCGAGGCGGACATCAGGACTTTTGGATTTTGGAGCGAAAGCACAAAGAGACAGCCCGCTGAGGAATCAGCGGGCTGTCTTCGTATCATGTAATGTCTGATTCGATTCGCCGAGGGAGGCGAGACCGAGAAGCCATCAGCGATCAGGCGCGTCGACGACGAGCGACGAGGCCGCCCATGCCGATCAGAGCGAGCGCACCGGGAGCGGGAATGACGCCGCCCATGGTCACGTTCGCAGAGTCGTTGCTCACGGTGATGATCATGTTGTCACCGATGAGATAGGAGTCGCCAGCTGGATCGGTCGAGGGGCTGCTGTAGATGCGTGCCTCGACAGCGAGTGCGGTCTTTCCGGCAGCGATCGTCCAGGTGTGCTCCTGCAGTTCCCATTCGAGGTCCGCACCGGCATACCCGGAGGCACCGCTTGCGGAGCCGTCGTAGGCGTCGATATCGTCGTTGTCAGTGTAGTGACCCCAGAGTCGGCCCTTGCTGGTACCGGTTCCATTGTCAGTGCCTCTGAACCACATGCTCACGGTGACGGTGTCACCTTCTGAAAGCCCGGTGATCCAGGCAGCGGTGGCATTGGGAGTCGAGGCAAGAGGTGCTTCACGCATGAACCAACCGGTATCGTCGCCGTAGCCTTCGTCCTGATATCCATAAGTCAGGTTGTCATTTGAACCGTCAAAGCTGGTCAGGAAGGCGGGCCCGGACTGATCGTCCCAGGTGGATGTGTAGGTCACGTCGGCGGTGGCGACGCCAGCACTGGCAAGTGCAGTCATCGCAGCAATCAAAGTCACTGAAGTCTTCATGGGAATCATTCCTTATCTGTTCTCATCTCTGCAAGTACTTGAAACGCGAACGGCAATCTTCCAAGTTGCCGTAGTGGAAGTTCGTATACGGCTTCAGAGTCCTCTGCTTCAAAAACAACAGCACGAACGTCTCAAAACCGTCCTTTTCCCTTCAAATTGCCCTAGTCTCTCCGACACGACAATACACAGAGACCATTGGCAGAACAAGAGATAGAGTCTCAATTTGAGTGGTTCTTGATCTGGTCTTCATCAAGCTGACACAAACGGCGTTGAAACCCCCCTGAGGCGGAAAAAACAGCACTCCAGACCCTGGAAGCAGGGAAAATTCGTGACTGCGCCAGCCCTTCAGGATGTGGATAAGACGTCAGAATTGGCGAAGGAATCGGGCGTCGTTGTCATAAAGCCAGCGAAGGTCGGAGATTCCGTACTTTCGCATGGCGATCCTTTCGATGCCCAGACCGAAAGCGAATCCGCTGTAGACCTCGGGATCGATGCCCACGCCCTCGAGCACGTTGGGATGAACCATGCCGCACCCCCCCAGTTCCACCCAGGTCCATTCACCCTTGACCTGCATCTTCATGTCGATTTCAGCCGAAGGCTCGGTGAACGGGAAGTACCCCGGCCGCATCCGCACTTCAGCTTCAGGGCCGAAGAAGGCACGGGCGAACTGAAACAGGGCCGTCTTCAGATCGACCATGGTGATGCCCTTGTCGACGCAGAGCCCCTCGCATTGATGGAACATCGAATAATGGGTCGCATCATGGGTGTCGGGACGATAGACCCGACCGCTTGCGATCACCTTGAGCGGCGGCTTCTGCGTCTCCATGACCCGAATCTGCACCGTCGAGGTCTGCGTTCGCAGGAGCGTTCGAGACCCTTCGCTCTCACCCATGTAGAAGTTGTCGATGGGATCGCGAGCGGGATGCTCGGCAGGAATGTTCAACGCCGTGAAGTTGTGCCATTCGTCCTCGACCTCGGGCCCTTCGGTGTGGGTGAACCCCATGCGCGCGAAGACGTCACGAACCTCGTCGATGGTCCGGCTGAGAATATGCCTGGTCCCAAGCGGCGGAGAGAGGCCCGGCTCGGTGACATCGATCGCCGGACCGCAGGCCTCGGAGACTTCGAGCGACGCCTGTCGTTCGAAGGCCTCTTCAAGCGCGTTCTTGACCTCGTTGAGACGCTTGCCGACGGCGGGCTTGTCCGCCTTGTCGACGTCCTTCAGAAGAGGCATCATCCCCTTGAGGCGTCCCTTGCTTCCCAGAAAGGCGATGCGCCAGGTCTCTAGTGATGCCTCGTTGGTCGCGGAGGAAAGCGCCTCCAGGGCTTCGGATTCCAGTTGGTCGAGTTTAGCAAGCATGGCAGGCAGTCTACTCGATTGAAACGACAGGCCGGCATCCATTCGGATGCCGGCCTGGGAATTTACATGGTTGAAGATGGGACTCAGTCGTCGGCCGGCTTGTCCTCATCCGTCGCTTCGGGAGCATCGACCTGAGGCGCGTCCACTTCGGGGGCTTCAGCGCCTTCAGCGGCTTCAGGAGCTTCCGTCTCTTCGACGACCGCGGCGGTTGCAGCCGCATCATCGCCCTTTCGGAGACTGGCGGCGAAGGCCGTTCGGGCATCCGCGATCTGGCGACGTCGGGAGACGCCTCCGCCGATCTGAGGGCCTTCCTCCTTGCCCACCAGCTGGAGCAGAACCAGATCGGTTCCATCACCGAGACGATGCTTGCCGAGCTTGATGATCCGGGTGTACCCACCGTCACGATCTTCGAACATCGGAGCGACCCGCTCGATGAGGTGCTGGACGAGACGAGGTGCCTTGCGGACTTCCCCGTATCGGTTGAACTCGATCTTGTCCTCGTCGGGGAGATCGAAGTAGGCGTTGACCTTCTTCGAATCGGGGACGTTGGGATCGGCCAGCCAGGTGAAGACCTTGCGGTCGGTGAGCCGTGATTCAAGCTGACGACGTCCTGACAGACCGGTGCTCTTCTTGGCGGTGGTGATCAGCTTTTCAATGAAAGGCTGAACGGCCTTCGCCTTGGGCATGGTCGTTTCGATCTGACCATGCTCGAAGAGACCTGCTGCAAGATTTCGGAACATCGCACGGCGATGTTCACTCGTTCGGTTCAGCTGCTTGCCGTGGATACGGTGACGCATATCGAATACTCCTCCCGCTGCTGCGGGGTTCGGGTGACGGACTCAGGCGTCCTGCCAACCCTCGGGAACCTGCATTCCGAAATGCAGACCAAGTTCTTCAAGTTTCTTCTTCACTTCACGAAGAGACGTACGACCGAAGCTCCGAAGACCGAGAAGTTCATCCTCGGTGCGCTGGATGAGATCACCCAGCTGACGGACGCGGCCACTTTCAAGACAGTTGCTCGCACGAACCGAAAGCTCGAGTTCCGAGATGGGAAGCTGGAACTTGCGGAGCATCTCCATGTCCTCGTCGGTCGCGGACATGACCTCTTCGGTCAGGGTTTCCGCACCCATGTCCGAGTACTGAACGAACGGGTTGAGATGCTTGCGAAGGATCTTCGCGCTTTCGACGATGGCCATCTCGGGGGCGACGGTGCCATCGGTCCAGACGTCGAGGATCAGTTTGTCGTAGTTGGTCTTCTGACCGACACGGGTGTCTTCGGTGCGATAGCGAACGCGCTTCACGGGGGAGAAGACCGCGTCGATGGGGATCTCACCGAGAACCTGATCCTGTTGCGTGTTGTACTGTTCGGAAGCGGGCTGATATCCGCGGCCGCGCTCGACCGTGAATTCGACTTCGAACTCGACGTCGCTGGTGAGCGTCGCGATGACGTGATTGGGGTTGTGCAGGGTGATCGATGTATCGGCCTGAATCATCTCGGTCGTGACTTCACCGGGCCCCTGGACGGAAACCTTCATGGTGCGCGATTCATCGGCATCCATGCTGACCACGATGCCCTTGATGTTCAGGATGATGTCGGTGACATCCTCCATCACGCCGGGGATGGTGGTGAATTCGTGGGTGACGCCTGCGATCTGGATCTTGGTGATCGCGGTTCCCTCGATGCTCGAGAGAAGAATGCGACGAAGACTGTTGCCCACGGTCGTACCGAAGCCTCTTTCGAAGGGCTCCGCGACGAAACGACCGAAGGTGTCGGATCCGAGTTCGGTTTGATTTTCGACTCGAGCGGGGAGCTCGAGACCTCTCCAGCGTACATGCATGATTGAAACTCCAACTGTTCGGCAGAACCGATGAAAACGGTGTGGTCCGGGCGCCTATCGGTTCTTTCTCACATCTGCCGAAGTGGGAAAAAGACCTGCTGTGCGACCGGATGACGAGGCCCGCCCTCCCGCGATGCGGAAGATGAGGCCGAAGACGAAAGCCGTGGCGTCAGACGCGACGGCGCTTGCGAGGACGACATCCGTTGTGAGGGATGCCGGTGTGATCCTCGATGGCGACGACCTTGAGGCCGTTGGCCTGAAGGGCGGTGATCGCGGACTCACGACCGGGACCGGGGCCTCGGACATGGACTTCGACCTCGCGCATGCCCATGCGCTTGACCTTGTTGGCGCAACGCTCGCTGGCACGAGTGGCCGCGAACGGGGTGGACTTGCGCGATCCCTTGAACCCGACGGTTCCGGCCGAATCCCAGCACAGGGTCTCGCCGTTGGGGTCGGTGATCGTGACCATCGTGTTGTTGAACGTCGCCTTGATGTGGACGACGCCCTTGACGACGTTTCTTCGAATCTTCTTCTTGCTGGCCATGGTGTATCAGTTTCCTTGTCGGAGTTGATGCCGTGTTCGAACGAAGCGAACGGGAATCAACCCTTGACGCCCTTCTTGCCGGCGACGGTCTTCTTGCGTCCCTTGCGGGTACGTGCGTTGCAACGTGTTCGCTGACCTCGGACGGGAAGTCCTCGACGATGACGATCGCCTCGCCAGCAGCGGATGTCCTTCAGGCGCTGGATGTCCTGCTGGAGCTGTCGTCGGAGTGACCCTTCGACGATGTGATTGTCATCGATCTCGGATGCGATCGAGGCGACTTCCTCGTCGGTGAGCTCACGCGCACGACGATCCACGTCGATCTTGGTCCGCTCCAGGATCACGGCCGCGGTCTGAGGACCGATACCGTAGATGTACTGCAGCGAATAGAGAATCTTCTTGTTGTCTGGAATGTCTACGCCGGCGATACGAGGCATGATTACGCGCTCCGTTGTTGACTCGTGGGGATCAGCCCTGACGAGCTTTCAGTCTCGGGTTCTTCTTGTTGATCACGTACCGCTTACCCTTGCGGATCACGATCTGGCAGTCTTTTGTCCTGCGCTTGATGCTGCTGCGAACCTTCATGTCACTGGTCCTTGGTCGTGTTTCGCCGGCGGAACCGGCTGATGAAAAAAGCGATCGAAGAAGACTCTTCTTTGATCCGGTGATGCGAATCACGCCGGTGGCGTGGCTTCGCCTTCTGATCCGGGCTGTCCCGGCTGTTGTTCGGTTCCGGCTTCAGCCGGTCCCCTGTCTCTTCGCGGCATGGGGCCGCGGTAGATGATGCGTCCCTTCGTCATGTCGTAGGGACTGATTTCGACGGTGACCGTGTCTCCGGGAACCGTGCGGATCCTGGCGGTCTTCATCTTGCCGCTGATGTAGGCAAGAATCTCGTGGTCATTGGGAAGCTTGACCCTGAACTGTGCGTTGGGGAGGGCTTCGACGACCTCTGCTTCAAGTGTGATCTTCTCTTCCTTACCCATGTGCCATCTCCGATGGTGTGCTGGCCCGAGCGATCACGAAAGCGCCGATGAGGGCGTTCCTGAGGGCTTGAGAGTTGTCTCGTGCGTGAATGGACATGAGTGTCGTTTCGTCGGGTGTTCTCGGCTGAAGACCGTTAACCACGAGCGCTCCTGATTCGAGGGCCCTTGGGATCGTCTCCTGAAAGGAAGCCGGCGTAGTTGCGCATGAGGAGATTCGCCTCGATGCGCTGGATGAGATCGAGACCGACGCTGACCACGATCAGAAGTCCGGTGCCGCCCAGGAACTGGGAGACGAAGAACGGTATTCCGAAACGTTCCGCGACGATCGCCGGAATGACCGCGATCACGGCCAGGAAGCCGGCGCCCACGAAGGTGATGCGTTCCATCACGGTCTCGAGATACTCCGCGGTACGAGGTCCGGGCCGCAGACCGGGGATGAATGATCCGTGGTCCTTGAGCTGCTTGGACATGTCGTCGGGGCTGAACTGAACGGTCGTCCAGAAGTAACTGAAGAAGTAGATCAGCAGAATCTCGATGAGGACGTAGGGGTACTTGCCCATCTGGAAGTTGTCCGCGAGGAATTCGGTGGTGAACTGCCACCAGGCCCAACCATCGGTCTGACTCGCACGGGTCGCGAAGTACCCGAAGATCGCCGAAGGGAAGATCATCAAGGAGCTTGCGAAGATGATGGGCATCACGCCGGCGTGATTGACACGCAACGGAAGATAATGACGCTGTCCACCGAAGGTGCGTCGACCTCGGGTGTGCTTGGCCTGCTGGATCGGGATTCGACGCTGAGCGATCGTGATGATGATGGCACCGGAAGTGACACCCACGAAGGCAAGGATCAGGAACACCAGCGGGAGCAACCCGAGCTGACCCTGTTCGGCCTGCTGTGATGGGTTGAAGTTGCTGACGATCCAGGAGACCGCGGTCGGCATCTGCGCCAGAATGCCCGCGGTGAGAATCAAGGACACGCCGTTGCCGATGCCGTACTTGTCGATCTGTTCGCCGAGCCACATCAGGAAGATGCTGCCGGCGGTCAATGCGGTGAGGCCCGCGACCATGAAGATCGTGAAATTGATGCCCGAGGTGAACTGAGGCTGGATCAGATTCTGGGTCTTGAGATACCAGAGCCACATGAAGCCCTGGATGAGACACAGGCCGACCGTGGAGTACCGGGTCCATTCCGTGATCTTCTGCTGGCCGGACGCGCCTTCCTTCTTCAATTCCTGGAGCTGCGGAAGAACCGACTGCAGGAGCTGGAAGATGATCGAGGCGGTGATGTAGGGCATGATGCCCAGACCGAAGATCGTCGACTGGCTCAACGAGCCACCCGAGAAGATGGAGGCGAACTGCGCGATCCTGGCGAAACCGGACTCGGTCTCTTCCATGGCCTTCTTCGCGGTTTCCTGAAGCTGTGACTGATCGACGCCGACCAGTGGAATCCAGAAGCCGATGCGATAGATCACCAACATTGAGAGGGTGAAGAAGACCTTGTTGCGGAGTTCCGCGATCCTGAAGATGTTGAGGAAAGCCTGCAGCATCTGAAGTGTGTACTCGTTCCTTTAGTTGGAATCGGAATCGGAAACGTCGGCCGATTCATTCTTCTTTGACTTCTTTGACTTCTTTGAGTCACCTTCGACCTTGGGAGTCGAGGGCTTGCGGACCGCTTCGGTGCAGGTGCCACCGGCGGCTTCGATCTTCTTGCGCGCGCTTGCGGAGAACTTCGCGGCGGTGACCGTGAACTTCTTGGTCAGTTCGCCTTCTCCGAGGACCTTCAACGGGAGCTGGGTGTCGCGGATGAGGCGTGCGGCTGCGAGCGAGTCGAGATCGATCTCCGCACCGTCGTCGAAGCGCTCTTCGATGACCTTGAGGTTGATCACGTGGAAGTGCTTCTTGAACGCGGCGTTGGAGAAGCCTCGCTTGGGGAAGCGCTGGAACCAGGGGAGCTGTCCACCCTCGTAGCTTGCGCGACGAGAATAACCTGCTCGGGACTTGGCGCCCTTGTGACCGCGACCGGCCGTCTTGCCGTTTCCGCTGCCTTCACCACGACCAACGCGCTTTCGTGCCTTGAATCGTCCGACTTTTTCGGTGATCTCATGGATCATCATGGCTGCTGTACTCCACCCTGCTGGGCTTCGCGAACGGTTCCGAGACATTTCGAAACCGAGATATAGATCTGTCCATCGAAGGGAGAGGTCCCGACGATTCCGATGTGTTCCGTCAGGAACTCTTTTCTCCACCCTCGGCCGGTGGGGCCTCCGGTGCAGGCGTGGCGGGTGCTTCCACCTTGGGTGCTTCTGCTGCTGCGGGTGCGGCTTCTGCTGCAGGCGCCTCGGCACCTCCGCGTCGACCACCCCCACCACCACCACGGCGGTTTCCACCACCACCACCGCCACCACGGCGACCACCACGGCGTTCTTCGCCAACGGTGTTCACAGGTGCCTGGGCCTTCTCGGCGGAGGTGGACACCGGCATGAACCGGCTTCCACGTGCGATGGCGTCCTCGACCGAAGTGGGTTCGAGTTCGACACCACGCAGTTCGGCGATCTGCTGTCGCGTTCTGGTCCTGGAAAGTGCGTCGATGGTCGCCTTCACCAGGTTCTTCGAATTCGTCGACCCGAAGGACTTGGTCAGACAATCCTGAAGACCCACCAGTTCCAGCACCGCTCGGACCGATGCGCCGGCGATGACGCCGGTACCGGGCGAAGCAGGCACGAGTCGCACGCGGCAGGCGCCGTAGCGACCTTCCACCTCATGCGTGATCGTCTGCCCCTGAAGGGAGAAGCTGCGAAGGTACTTCTTGGCATCCTTCTGCGCCTTCTCGATCGCGGTTGGGACCATGTTGGCCTTGCCATAACCGATACCGACGGTGCCCTGGCGATCGCCGAGGACGACGAGCGCGCCGAAGCTGAAGCGACGGCCACCCTTGACCGTGGCTGCGGTTCGGAAGATGCCCACTGTCGTGGACTCGAGTGAAGATGATGAGTCGACCATTTCTGCCATGTGTCGTTCCTTCTAGCCCCTGAGGGTCAGAACTTGAGTCCACCCTCGCGGGCGGCGTCGGCCAGCGCCTTGACGCGACCGTGATAAAGAAAACCGTTTCGATCGAAGACGACGTCGTTGACGCCCGCACCGGAGGCACGTTCCGCGATCCTTTGTCCGACTGACTTCGCCGCATCCACGTTTCCGGTGGAACCTTCGTGTGCGGATTCACATGAAGACGCCGATGCGAGCGTGTGGCCCTTGAGGTCATCGATGACCTGGGCGTAGATGTGATTGAGCGAGCGATAGACGCTGAGACGCGGTCGCGCCGCGGTACCCATGACATTCTTCCGAATGCCGCGCTTTCGTCTCGTTCGACGAGCTGTTCTGAGCTTGGTCTTGTCCATGATGACTTTCCTGCCGTTGCGAAAGACGCCTTATCAGGCGCCGAATGCCTTGCCTTGCTTCTTGATGATCTGCTCGCCGAAGTATCGGACACCCTTGCCGTTGTAGGGCTCGGGGTTCTGGGCAAGACGAATCTTTGCCGCGAACTCGCCGACGAGCTGCTTGTCGATTCCGGAGACCGAGACGATGTCTCGCTCGATCCCGATCTCGATGCCAGCCGGGATCCTGTAGACCAGTTCATTCGCGTAGCCGAGCTTGAGGACCAGGTCCTGGCCCTTCTGCTTCGCGTTGTAACCGGCACCGACGATCTGGAGTCGCTTGAGGTAACCGTTGGTCACCCCTTCGATCATGTTGTTGACCAGCGAACGGGTCAGACCCCAGAAGGCCTTGCCCTCACCGTTGGGCAGAACGCCGTCGGCGAGATGACAGGAGATTGACTTGTCCTCTTCGTTCCACTGGACCACCACTTCCGGACGATGTGTCATCGAAAGCTTGCCTTTGGTGCCCTCGATGTTGACGGCGCAGGCGTTGGCGTCCACGGAGACCTTGACTCCTGATGGGACGGGGACTGGTTTTTTACCGATGCGGGACATCGTTCATTCCTCGATTGTGCGATCACCGGAGTGGTGATTCGCGTTTCGTTCGGTCAGCAGACCGTGGCAACCACTTCTCCGCCGAGCCGCTCTTCGCGACACCGACGATCACTCATGACTCCTCGACTGGTCGAGACGATTGCAATGCCCAGTCCCTGGAGAGGACGGGGAAGATCGTCGACCGATCGATAGACTCGACAACCACCCTTGGAGACCCGATCGACCGAGTTGATCAATCGTTCACCGCGGGTGCCATACTTAAGATCGATCCGGATGAGGCCCTGGCGGCCGTCTTCAACCAGTTCGAATTCGTTGATGTAGCCCTCGGACTTGAGGACGCCGGCGACACCTCGGTTCAGCTTGTTGCTGATCACGGTCACCTTCTTCGCGTCGTTGCGGACCGCATTTCTGATGCGGGTCAGCATGTCTGAGGTCAGATCGTTCATTGACATCTGTTCATACTCCTAGCAGTACCGGTCTCGGTACGAGGGTCCGACTGAATCCCTGAGATCACCAGCTCGCCTTGCGCATGCCGGGCACCATGCCCTTGAGCGCCAGCTCACGCAGCATGATTCTGCTGACTCTGAACTTGCGATAGATACCACGCTTGCGACCCGTGATCTCACACCGATTCTGGCGTCGTGAGGAGAACTTGGGTTCGCGCTTCATTTTGGCAAAGGTTCGCTTGCTGGCCATCTTGGCTTCCTGTTCTTAACTGAGTCTGGTTCCGCGTCAGCGGTTGGAATTCTCGTTGGTGAAGGGCATGCCGAGTTCCTCGAGGAGGAAAAGGCTCTTCGCCGGATCGCTGTTGGCGATCACGAAGTTGATGTGCATGCCGTGAATGAAACTCACACGTCCCATGTCGATTTCAGGCCACACAGCCTGTTCGGTCAATCCCATTCCGTAGTTTCCACCCTTGTCGAAGGACTTGCGGCTGAGACCGCGGAAGTCCTTGATACGAGGCGTGGCGAAATTGATGAGTCGGTCGAGGAACCCCCACATTCGTTCACGGCGAATGGTCACCATGAACGCGGAAGGCGCGCCTTCACGAACCTTGAAGTTCGCGACGGACTTCTTCGCCAGGATCATCACGGGCTTCTGGCCGGTGATGGTGGTCAGCGTGGAGATGACCGTGTCACGGACATCGGGCTTGAGCTTCTGGTTCTCAAGAACCTTGCCCACACCGACGTTGACGATGATCTTCTCGAGCGAAGGCTGCTGATTGACGTTTCGCAGGTCGAATTTCTCGCGCAGTCTGGGCGCGACTTCATCAACGTACTTGGTCTTCAGTCTTGTAGTGGCCTGGGTGACCATTTCCTGTACTCCGACTTAACGGTCGTTTCCGACCTCTTTGAGAACCGGCCTTCCGGTCCATGAACGCTTGGTATCAGCCCTTCTTGGCTGTCGCACTACGAAGAACGTGCAGTTCGGATCCATCTCGAGAAGCGACCCGGGTCTTGGAACCGTCGGCGCCGACCTCGAAACGAACCCTCGTGGGTTTTCCGTCGACGCATGGGCTGACGTTGCTGAGGTGGATCGGCATTTCGGTGCGGACGATGCCACCCTGCTGATTCTGCTGCGTGGGCTTCATGTGCTTCGTACGCACGTTCACGCCCTTGACGATGCAGGTGTCATGCTTCGGACTGATGGAGATGATCTCTCCGACCGTGCCCTTGTCATTGCCTGCGGTGATGATGACGTTGTCACCCTTTTTCACGTGCCGTGCCATCTCAGACCACCTCCGAAGCGAGCGAAACGATCTTCATGTAGTTCTTTTCGCGAAGTTCTCGAGCCACCGCACCGAAGATGCGGGTGCCGCGGGGGTTGCCGTCGTCACCGATGATGACGCAGGCATTGGAATCGAACCGGACGTACGAACCGTCGGCACGACGGGTCGGATACTTGGTTCGGACGATCACCGCGCGGACCTTGTCACCCGACTTGATGTCGGAATTGGGCAGGGCCTTCTTGACGGTGCAGACGACCTTGTCGCCGACACCCATCGCGGGGCGCGAGTAGCGACCACGAGCGGTCGTGCGTCCGAGGACACCGATCACCTGAGCGATCTTCGCTCCGCTGTTGTCAGCTACTTCTAGGCGTGATTCTTTCTGGATCATGACTGAATCGTTTCCTGAGGGTTTCCAGTTCCGGGGTCAACCGGCGACTGAGTTCGACTGGGCTTTTTCAACGACCTTGGTGACGGCCCAGGTCTTGGTCTTGGAAATCGGACGGCACTCCGTGATCTCGACCTTGTCGCCGACGTTGGAGATGTTTCCTTCGTCATGAACGTGGATCACGGTTCGACGACGGATGTACTTGCCGTACTTGGGATGCTTGGAGAGATAATTGATGACGACCTTGCGGGTCTTGTCCCGACTGTCGCTTTCAACCACGCCCGTCTTGCGGGGGGCGGTCTCCGAAAATTCAAGCGTCTTGTTCTTCACGAGGTAGCCTCACTGTTTGCTGTCGCCTTCGCGATCTCCCGCGAGCGGCGCTCGGTGTGGAGTCGCGCGATGTCGCGGCGAACCTTCTTGAACTGCGAGGTGTCCTCGATCTTGTCGGTGACCTTCTGACAGCGGAGTTCGAACAACCGCTTCTTCAGTCGGACGATCTCGATGTCGACTTCCTCGTCATTAAAATTGTGGACTTCTTTGGCTTTCATGCTTTCAGCTCCACGTGCTTTCGCTCGTTGCTCTGATCCTTCTTTAACTCAGACCGCCAGACGGCGACCAACGAACCTGCATTTCACGGGCATCTTCTGTGCGACGCGTGCAAATGCTTCCTTTGCGATGTCCTCGGAGACGCCCGAGATTTCATAGAGCATCGTTCCGGGCTTCACTCGTGCCGCCCAGTAATCGACCTCAGCCTTGCCCTTACCCATTCGAGTCTCAAGCGGCTTCTTCGAAACCGGCTTGTCCGGGAAGAGACGGATGTAGATCTTGCCCTGACGACGGAGAAAGTGCTGCGCCGCGATTCGACCGGCTTCGATCTGTCGCGCGGTGACCCACTTGGGCTCGAGCGCCTGGAGACCGAAATCGCCATATGCGACATAGTTGCCGCGAGTGGCGTTGCCGCGCAGACGACCACGCATCTGCTTGCGGTACTTCATTCTTTTCGGGAGCATCGGCATAGATCAGTGCCTCCCTCGTGCTGGCGCACGGCCGCCGGCCGCACTTGACTGTGTCTGGTCTTCATCGGTGTCGGCGTACATGCCCTTGTAGACCCAGACCTTGACACCGATGGTGCCATAGGTGGTCTGACTGGGAACGTAGGCGTAATCCACGTTTGCCTGAAGCGTCGAAAGCGGAATCGAACCCAGTCGAGTGTCGAATCGTCGCGACATCTCGGCGCCACCAAGACGACCGGAGATCAGAACCCTGATCCCGAGGGCGCCATTGGTCATGGCTGCTTCGCATCGCATCTTGATCTGACGACGGAAGTTCGAACGCTTTTTGAGCTGCTCGGCGAGCGCTTCGGCCAGGAGCGTCGCATCGATTTCGGGATTGCGGATCTCGACGATCTTGATCACGACCTTGCGGCCGGTCATCGCCTGGAGATCGGCGGTGAGCGATTCCACGTCCTGTCCCTTGGGACCCACGACCTGACCCGGACGTGCGGTCCGGATGATGATCGTGAGGACTTCACGGGTACGTTCGATGAGAATGTCCGAGACCGCCGCGAATGGTGGCGTCCTGTTGAGTCGCTTGTCGACGTACTGCCGAATGCGATAGTCCTCAACGAGGAGTTCGCCGAAAAGCGCCTTGGGCGCGAACCAACGAGACTTGTGGGCCTCGGTGATTCCGACTCGGAATCCGAATGGGTGGGTTTTCTGTCCCATGTACTGGTCCTTGCAGCGACCTTCAGGTCGCGTCTTGATCTTGAAGATCTACTGATTCAACTGGTTCAACGCTCGGCGAGCCGGACGTGAATGTGACTGGTTCTCTTTCGAATTGGATGAGCCCGACCTCGGTCCTTGGGCTGGAAACGCTTGATCGTCGGGCCTTCGTCGACCCAGGTCGACTCGACGAAGAGATTCGCGACGTCGGCGTCGCTCTCCTCGGCATTCGCGATCGCACTCTTCAGAACACCGCGGAGGAAGTAGGCTCCGCGTCGCTTGGAGAAGTCGAGGGTCGCGATCGCCTGCTCGATGCCTTCGCCACGAACCATGTCCGCGATCAGGCGAGCCTTGCGCGGTGAGATTCGTGCGAAACGATGTGATGCTTGGTAGGTCATCTTGAGTGTCTCCGGGAATGGAGCGCCTGGCGTGAAACGCCGGACACGTTAATTCCTGATGCCTTCCTTCTTGTTGGTATGGCCTCGGAACAGGCGGGTGGGCGCGAACTCACCAAGCTTGTGCCCGACCATGTCCTCGGTACAGAAAACATCGACGAACGCACGTCCGGTGTGCACCTGGAAGGTGTACCCGACGAACTCCGGAACGATGGTGCAGGATCTCGACCAGGTCTTGATGGGGACGCGTTGTCCGCTTTCGACCTGCTTCTGCACCTTCATGTAGAGCTTCTCGTCTACGAATGGGCCTTTTTTCGTTGATCGCGACATGTCTGCCTCGTGTTCCTTAGATCTTCAACTGTCCGTAACGCACCGACTTGCGGCGACGAATGATTCTGGCGTCACTGCTCTTGCCGCGCTGCCTGGTACGACCACCCTTTGCACCGGTACCGGCTGCATTGGAAGGCTCGCGTCCACCCTTGGATTTACCGTCACCACCACCATGGGGGTGACAATGGTGACTCATGGCCACACCACGGGTGGTTGGTCTGCGGCCGAGCCATCGGGCACGACCGGCTTTTCCGAGCTTCACGTTCGCATGATCGGAATTACCGAGCACGCCGACCGAAGCACGACATTCCATGGAGATCTGACGGATCTCGCCGGAAGGGAGCACGATGGTCGCCCATCGTCCTTCTTTATTCGTGAGTCGCGCACCGACACCGGCACTGCGGCAGATCTTGCCGCCGCGACCGGGCTCGAGTTCCACGTTGTGGAGCACGAGGCCGGTGGGAATGTGCTTGACCGGCATGCAGTTGCCGGGCTTGGGCTCGATCGCGTCCGCGGAACTCAGGAGGACATCACCGTCGGTCACACCCTTGGGGGCAAGGATGTAGCGGAGCGTTCCGTCCTCGTACTTGAGCAGCGCGATGTGGCATGATCGGTTGGGGTCGTACTCGACACCGATCACGACCGCGTTCATGTCGTCCTTGGTGCGACGGAAATCAATCCGTCGGTAACGGCGCTTGTGACCGCCGCCACGACCTCGAACGGTCTTCTTGCCTTGATTGTTGCGACCACCGGTCTTGGAGAGCGGTGCGAGCAGTGACTTCTCAGGAGTACGCTTGGTGACCTCGACATGGAGGTTCACCGACGCGTTGCGTCGTCCTGGAGTCGTCGGCTTGTAGATTCGAATCGCCATGGGAATTTCCGTTCGTAACTTCAAATGAACCTGCACCTGGTTCCGTTCCTCGTGGAGCGGATCAGAAGAGCTGGATCGAGTCCTCCGAGTGAACTTTCACGATCGCTCGCTTGATCGAGCCCGTGGTGACGTAGCCGTGCTTGCGGCGAAGGGTCTCGCCCCGGCGCCGCTGGGTCGCGACACCGACGACTCGAACGCCGTAGATTTCCTCAACCGCACGCTTCACGTCGGCCTTGCTGGCTCGACGATCGATTTCGAACGTGAAACGGTTGAATTCGCTGGAGTCGATCGTCGCCTTTTCGGTGATGACCGGCTTCTTGATGATCGTGGTGGCTTCCATCAGGCGGCCTCCTTCTCTTCGCTGTCCGTGCCGTAGCAGGATGAATCGATGAATGATTCGAGCGAGGCTCGATCGATCACCAGGTAGCGGTGGTTGAGCACATCGAAGGCATTGAGCTGATCGACGCGAATGGTATCGACGTTGGCGAGGTTTCTGGCCGAGAGCGCAGCCTCGCGATTCGTGTGATGGAGTGCGATCAGGCAGGTTCGATCCACACCGAGCGCCTTGAGCACCGCGGCCATCTCACTGGTCTTGGGTGTGTCGAAGTCGAGCGAGTCGACGACCTTGATCTCATCGATCATGGTGCCTTCGTAGTTCATCATCTTCGCGAGCACCGAATTGCGATTCGCGAGACGACGCATCTGCTTGCTCATCTTTCGACGGAAGCTTTCACGAGTCTTCGCGAACGCGACGCCGCCGCCGCGTCGGATGACGGTGCGGTTGGAGCCCATTCGTGCGTTGCCGGTGCCCTTCTGGCGGTAGATCTTGCGGGTGGAGCCCTGCACCATGCCGCGGCTCTTCGTGCGAGAGCTGGCCTGGCGCTGGTTTCCGTGGACGATCACGTAGGCCTGCTTCAGCAGTGCGCTTCGGATCTCGGGTCCGCCAAGCGTGGTTTCGTCGATTTCGACGGTATCCACCTTGGCGCCGCTCTTGTTGTAGACAGGAAGTTCAATCATCGTCTCATTACCTTGCCGGGCCTTCTGGCCCGTTTTCGCCGTTCTCTCCGCGCATCTGTCGTTGCCGATACGGGGCAGAGGTTGACTCAGGTCCTTGGGTGTTGTCACGAACGAGTGGTTCCGTCGCCCCTTCGGGTCACGGCCTTCTCGATCTCAGCGGTCAGCCTTTGTCAGCCGCCGCCTGTGCCTTTGCTTTCGGCTTGTACAGCCTCGAGGGTGTCTTGATGTGAAGAACGCCAGTGTTGGGACCGGGGACCGGACCCTTGACCAGCAGGAGATTTCGTTCGTTGTCGATCGAGACCACGTCGAGCGACCGCGTGGTGACGCGTTCGCTGCCCATGTGACCGGACATGCGCCGGCCCTTCTTGATCTTGGGTCCCGTACCGAGGTTGATGCCGCCGCCGCCGATCGAACCGGGGGAACGATGTGCACGCTGCACACCGTGGGAGGCTTCAAGGCCACGGAAGTGATACCGCTTCATGACACCCTGGAACCCCTTGCCCTTGCTGACGCCTTCGACGTCGACGTAGACAAGATGGGAGAGCGCCTCGACGGTCAGGATCTGCCCGAGCTCGTACTCGGCGACCTCGTCATCGGAGTCACAGCGGAATTCACCGTGCACGCGCTTGGGAGCGGCTCCGACCTTCGCATCATGCGCGATCTGCGCACGGGTGGAACGACGGGCCTTCATGTCCTCGAAACCGATCTGAACCGCGCTGTATCCATCGGTTTCGACGGTCTTCAGCTGCGTGACAACACAGGGGCCGACTTCGATCACGGTGACGGGGATGTTCTTTCCGTCCTCGGTGAAGTACCGGGTCATTCCGACTTTTCTGCCGATGAGTTCGATGGGCATGTGCTGTCTTTCAGTGGTTCGAGGTTGAAGTCAGAGGTTCGTGAACATGACTGGAAAAAGAGTGGTACGAAAAAGGCCGACCGCGAACGGACGACCGGATGTGATTCAACTAGGCCTTGATCTTCACGAAGACACCGGCGGGGACCACGAGGCGGTTGAGTGCTTCGACGGTTCGCGGGTTGGGCTCGGTGATGTCGATGATGCGCTTGTGGGTGCGGATCTCGAACTGTTCGCGTGACTTCTTGTCGATGAAAGGCGAACGGTTGACGGTATAGACCTCGCGGCGCGTGGGCAGGGGGATCGGTCCAGCGACGATCGCGCCGGTACGCTTCGCGTGATCGGCGATTTCCTTCGCCGACGCGTCGAGCGCCTGGTGATCGTAGGCTTCCATTCGAATGCGAATCTTACCGCCGTCCATAGGGGATCAATCCAAACCGATTCAAAGAGGACTCTCACCGAGTGGTGATTCGTCACTGCCAGCTCAAGCGATGGACCGCACGTTGCGAACCATCTCGCGCGCCTTTTTCAAGGAGATCGTCCGGCCTCTTTTCGCTGCGTACGAAGGTGACTTCGAAACCGGTACGTCAGTGCGGTCGGACTTCACAGACCACTCGGAGCACCGAGTGATTCGACCTTCCTGACGTGCGGGGGGGGACGCGCTTAAGACAGGACGCCTGCTAGAAGACAGGCGCGAATCGGAGATGATAGGGATTCCACCTGCCCTGTCAACACAGGAAACGGCCTGATGAGATGTTTCTTGAACGTTCATTCGGGCCCATCCACGCGCCTCCTCGAATGAAGTCTTCGCTACCATGAGGGCCTCATGAATCGTCACCCACACACCACAATTCACACCTTCAGCCACGGGACTTGCCTGTGCCTGTTCATGCTTCTCCTGATGGGCCCATTAAGTGGCCTCAATGGTTCAGTCACGATCTCTTATGGGACGCAGCCGAGCATCCTCTCTCCGAGAGCCTTGACCGAAGGCCACTCGAGCCAAGCGGACACGACCCAGAGCGCGCCAATACAGGTCGTCCAGGAGGAGGGACTCGAGTTTGCGGAAAAAGTGGGGATGCATTTTCGAGTGCCTGAGGGCGTGACTGCGCGAGAGATCCGCCAGAAGGGCCAAGATGTCCTGATGATGCTGGATGAAAGCACGCCTCCCCGATGGTCGATGACCTTCCAAAGGCTTGATGACGGGGGACTTGGAGAAACCACCAAATCCCGAATCGATGCACTCCTGGAGGGCTTGAAGCAGCGAAACGACCCTGCCAGCCTCATGGAAAGGCGTCTATTAAAGATACAAGTGATGGGCGGGATGGAATCTCAGGGTTTTCCAGCTGAACTGATCTATCTCGAAGTGCCGCTGAGCGAGGACAGGATCGGAATAAGCGGGGTTTTGATCATTCAGACCGGATTGTCCAATTTCCTCTACGGGACCCTCTTTGCCGAGGGGGCATCCTTCGAAACGGCCCTCAAACCGATGCTCGAAACGATCTTTGGGGATCTTCGCATCGAGCCTGAAGACAACAGGCGCCAGCTTGATTCGATGAGAATCGGCTCGGGCGCGGACTTGATCGACCGAATCACCCCGGAGGTGCTCAGAACGATCGCGACCGAGACCGCACCCGAGATCTACCGAATCTACGAGCAGGACGCGGAGGGAAACACCACGGAAATAGGGTGGCAGAGACTCTCCACCCGACTGGCCCCGGTCAGCGCCGTCGAAGGCCGAGGTCCATCGAATGACTCGGAAGAGGGCGAACCTGGGCTGCTGATCGTGCTGGAGGGTGAAATCGTCAGTGGTTACGCGCAGTCCAAGGTCACGACGGACACCATCCGCCGACATTGGATTTCCCTTGACCGCACCAATGAACGCTGGTCGGTGCAACGAACACCGAGAAGAATCATTTCAAACGGTGCCCGCCGGGTTGAATCGGAGGTCGGCACCACCCGAGCTGAAACCGGCGTCCGAACGCCTCCTCAGCCAAGGTCGACGATCACCATCATCAATTCGGAAGGTCTTCGCAACAGCCTCGACGTGCCACAACCGCCGGTTCCCTACATGAGCCAGACCGAGTTGTATGTCCTGGGGAGGATCCTCAAGCAGATTGAATTGAAGGATGAGGTTGAAGCCGACTGGTACGTCCTCGATCGCTCGATCCCTCGTGGTGATGGCATCAGAAAAAGGCAGGATCGCATCAGCACCTCGGACGAGAACGAGGGCTGGACGGTGGCCACCCTGGGGCCCTCCGGATCCTTCAGCCAGGCATTCGACGCTCAAGGCTCCAGACTTTTCAGGCGTACACCGATCGTGGAGGGGGATCGTCTGCTGATCCTTGAAAAAACGGACCCAAATCGACTGCTGCAGCTCTATGCTGAGCAGGGCATCCCCACCCGTTGAGAGATGCTCTCGACGTCAACACAACCAACCAGACATGTTCACGAGGCATGACATGACTCAAATGCCGGACGAAACCAGGCAGGACCGCTCGAGAATCCTTCTTGCCATTCCCGTCTACAACGAAGCCAGATACATCGAACCAGTCCTCAGCGAGGTCGGAAAATATGCCCGTGACATCCTGGTCGTCGACGATGGTTCGACCGATGAGACCCCCCTCCTGCTCGCCAGACATCAGGTGGAGGTCATCAGGCATGCCGTCAACCGAGGCTACGGTCATTCGATCACCGACATGCTCCGCTGGGCGGACTTCGATGGATACGACTGGCTCATCACCATGGACTGCGATGAACAGCACGAACCCGCGGCGATTCCGGAGTTCATCGAAGCGATCGAGACGATGGATGCCGACGTCATCTCGGGGAGCCGGTACCTGGTGTCCGAGGAGAACAGCGACACCCCTCCCCCGGACCGCCGCGCGATCAATGGCATCATCACCAACGAGATCAACGCGTTGCTGCACTTCAAGCTGACCGACGCCTTCTGCGGCTTCAAGGCGTATCGGATCTCTTCGTGCAGCACCCTCTCGCTGGACATCACCGGAGTGCCGCGTCTTCGTGGAGCGGCCACGGCCAGGTGCGGTCTCCCGCGATCCTTGCCTGCTGGGATTCAAGACGTCGTGTCCGGCTCCGTTCTCTGAGTGCCTGAAGTCGAGGTTCGAGCCGTGCTCTTTCCTGTGACAGAGCATCCTGCATCTCCTTGAAGAGACGTCTGCGTTGCGCGCTTCGACGTGGTGCCGTCCTGATCGCTTCCGCCAGTTCCTTCTTGGTCGGGGTGCCCGGCCATGGATCGTGTTCGAGCACTCGAAGCGCCTCAATCGGGTCCTCTGCGTCGAGCTCATGGCAGGGTGCCTCGAGCGGCAGTCGAAGGTCGGCGGTGCAGACCGTGATCGGAGGCAGTTCGATGCCCAGAAAATCTTTGGCCCATCGATCGGTCACGACTTCG
>CABYSN010000017.1 GCA_902521645.1 Planctomycetota bacterium | reverse complement strand
AGTGGTCAAGAAGACCGCGAAGAAGGCGGCCAAGAAGACGGCCAAGAAGACGGCAAAGAAGACGGCAAAGAAGACAGCCAAGAAGAAAGCGGCCAAGAAGAAGTTCTCGTCCAGTGCGGCCAGTCGTTCCGTTGCCGCAGTCGCTGCCGCAGCGGAGCCTGATGCCGCTGGCTATGTCATCATCAATGGGCGCCGAGTGCGCATGATCTCCACCAAGGGATTCTCGCCCACGAAGAAGAAAACCGCTTCCTCGGCCGGCTCGGATCAGCCCGTCGTCGCGAAGACACAACCCAAGAAAAAGACCAAGATGGTCAAGAAGGAGCTCGATTTCTATCGTGACCTCCTTCTCAGTGAGCGTGCTCGATTGCTTGGATTGGTGACCGGGATGGAGGACGAGGCTCTTCGTTCGAAGGGCGGCAATCTCTCGAACATGCCCATTCACATGGCTGACGTAGGAACCGACACCTTCGACCAGGATCTCGCACTCGGCATGGCCGAAACGGAGCGCAAGCTTCTCAACGAGATCAACGCCGCACTCAAGCGAATCGAGGAAAAGAGCTACGGTGTCTGTGAGATGACAGGAAAGCAGATTCCCAAGGCTCGTCTGAACGCCAAGCCATGGGCGCGCTTCACGATCGATGCTGCACGGAAAGTTGAAAGCGGTCTTCATCAGCAATGACTTCCGGTCATCCTTCCCATACGCCAACAAACAGCAAAGGGGCTCCGGCTGACCCCCCGGCATGGACTTCGCCTCTGGCCTGGTGCACGCTTCTTCTTGCGGCGGCATTCGGTATAACGTTGGATCTCTGGTCGAAGGATTGGGCGTTCGAGCATGTCGCCGAGCGCCCCGTGATCCTGGATCGCGAAGTGATCCTCGCCGATTCGGACTGGCGCCCTCCGCCCCATGAGGGCATCGAAGTGCTCCCGTTCGGTCTGCTTGATTTCGATCTGGTGATGAATCACGGTGCGGTCTTCGGCATCGGTCAGGAGCAGCGAACGGTGTTCATCATCTTCACCCTGACCGCGGTCACGCTCGCCCTGGTGATCTTCGCGGTCGGCACGCGTGCCCGCTCACATGCCTTGCATGTCGGTATCGCATTGATCCTCGCCGGAGGCATCGGGAATCTCTACGACCGGATACTCTTCGGAGCGGTTCGAGATTTTCTGCACATGCTTCCGCGATGGGATCTTCCGTTCTCGATGAACTGGCCAAATGGAAGCTCCGAGGTGTTTCCCTGGGTCTTCAATGTCGCCGACATGCTGCTCTTGTTGGGCATGGCGATCATCGTCTTCAAGACCGGAGCACGAAAAGAGCCTGCGACCGACGATGATTCACCCCCCCAGAAGGGCGATGGCGTCATCGATTCCGAGAACCAGATCGGCGGGTAATGGATCAGGCAGTGATTCCGGATCATGGGCTCCCTCGAGGGTGAACGGTCCCACGGCGGTCCGACGTATCGACGTGCAATGTCCGCCGGTGCCCAGAGCCATTCCCAGCTCGCGTGCCAGACTTCTGACGTAGAACCCCTTGTCGACCAGAAGTTCCAGTTCCACCATCGGCCATTCGTATCCGACGACCGTGAGTTCATGAACGACGACAGGACGAGGCTCGAGCACGACTTCCTTTCCGGATCGCGCGAGTTGATACGCGCGTCGACCACCGATCTTCATGGCGCTGTAGGCGGGCGGTCTTTGGAGAAATGAACCGGTGAATCGGTTCAGTGACTCCTCGAGCAGCGAACGATCGGGAATCGATGCAGGGGTGATTTTCTCAGGGTCACCTTCCAGATCGTCGGTGGAAGTGAAGGCACTGAGGTCGATCATGGTCCGATATCGTTTCATGGTATCCATCATGCGGGCGATGGATTTGGTGGCTTTTCCAAGGGCGCACACCAGCACACCCGTTGCCAGAGGGTCCAGCGTGCCGGCATGTCCGGTCTTCGGACGACCCGCTTTTCGCCTGAGAATCGCGATCGCCTTCATGGACGACATGTTCGAAGGTTTGTCCAGAACGATGAATCCGCTGATTCCAGTTTGGGAGTTGTTGGTTTGGCTCATGGCGTTACACTACTCGTCTCACCGGGACAGGTGTCCGAGCGGCTGAAGGAGCGGCACTGGAAATGCCGTGTACGGCTTGTCCGTACCGTGGGTTCGAATCCCACTCTGTCCGTTTTCTCGGGCTGTAGCGCAGCTTGGTAGCGCGCTTCACTGGGGGTGAAGAGGTCGCAGGTTCAAATCCTGTCAGCCCGACTCGGCAGCTTCCTTCGGGAAGCTGCTGATCTTTTTGTGCCAGAAGCCTTGAAAACTGTTTGATCAGGGCGCTCAGGGTCGATTCTCCGATTGACCGGCCTTATTGGCTTCAGAAGCCTGCATTTGCTTTGAATCACCATCAATTTGGCTTCATAAAACCTTGAGCGGGGGAATTTAAATGCAATCATCATGGTATGACAGCGTTTGAATTTCGAATCGTTCCAGCCCGCAGCGCGTTCTCATGGAGCACTGATGGTATCCATGCTTGAAACAATCCGATCAACCCTGGTGTGTTGTTGTTTCGGACTGCTGTTTCTCGTGCTCTCCTCGACGAATGTCCGTGCGCAGATGATGGATTCCGAGGCGGAACCGACTTTTTCGAGCGCTGACATCCAGTTCTTCGAGTCGAAGGTCAGGCCGCTGCTGATCACGCATTGTCAAAGCTGCCACGCCTCGGATTCGGAACGCATCCGCGGGGGACTCGTCCTCGACACCCGCGCGGGTTGGCAGGTTGGTGGCATCTCCGGTCCAGCGATCATTCCCGGAGATCCCGATGCCAGTCCCTTCATCCAGGCGATTCGCTGGGATGACGAGGATTTTCAGATGCCTCCCAAGCGTCGCCTCTCGGATCGTGACATCGCGATCTTCGAGGAGTGGGTGCGTCGAGGTGCGCCGGATCCCAGAGTCACCAGAACGCTCGGCCCGGATGAAGTCAGCATCCATGCCGTTCCCGGTGGGGGGGTTCCCAAATCGGCTGGTGACGACCACTGGGCTTTTCAGCCCGTCAACGACCCGATGATTCCCGAAGTCGACATGCCAGAATGGTGTGAAGACGACATCGATGCCTTCATCCTCTCGCGACTTGAATCCGCGGATCTCAAGCCGGTTCGTGATGCCGATCGTGCCACGCTCTTCAGGCGCCTGAGCTTCGATCTTCGAGGGCACCAACCTACAGTCGAGGAGCAGGAGGAATTTCTGGCCGATCGTTCACCACTCGCCTTCGAGACGGCGGTCGACCGGTTTCTGGATTCTCCGGCATTTGGAGAGCGGTGGGGAAGACATTGGCTGGATGTCGCACGGTTCGCCGAATCAAGCGGCAAGGAGAACGATGTTCCCTATCCCCAGGCCTGGCGCTATCGGGACTGGGTCATTGACGCGCTCAACGAGGACATGGCCTACGACGATTTCATCGTGGCTCAGCTTGCGGGTGATCTGCTTTCGGTGCGAACGGTCGAGGATGCGGCCGCCAATCTCGTGGCCACCGGTTATCTCGCCATCGGCTCCAAGAGCCACAATGAACGCAATCGAAGACAGTTCGTGCTCGATGTCGCCGATGAACAGATCGATGCGGTCACGCAGGGGATGCTCGGGCTGACCGTGGCCTGCGCTCGCTGTCATGATCACAAGTACGACCCGATCTCACAGAAGGATTACTACCGTCTCGCCGGGGTGTTCACATCGACTGAAACCCTCTTTGGTGGAACACAGGGTGTCAGATCCCTGAACTCCGACATCTACACGCTACCCAGAGAAAGATCGATTTCACTCGGACTGCCCATTCCCGTTCAGATCCGCGAGCGTTCGGCCGCATTCCACCAACGAGGCCTCGAGGAGATCGAAAGGCTTAGGGTTCAGGTCGAACGTGAAGGCCGCGACAGCGAGGCGCGAGCGAGACTTCGGCAGAGAACCAACGCCCTGGCACCCGTCACCGACCTCCTTGAGCGGTACGACGAAAACGGTATGCCCACCGAAAAGATGCGAACCGCGATGGGTGCCCGGGACAGTGAGCTTGTCGTGGATGCACCGCTTCTCGTCAGAGGCGAGCTGGACAAACCGTCGGACGTGATGCCACGAGGCGTTCCTGCGATCGTGGATCTCAAGAACCCTCTCGAGGTGGAGAGGGGCAGCGGGCGATATGAATTCGCGAGTTGGATCGCCTCGGAATCCAACCCGCTCACCGCGCGGGTGATGGTGAATCGAATCTGGCTCCATCTCTTCGGCAAGGGCATCGTCGCTTCCACCGAGAACTTCGGACTCGAGGGCGTGCCTCCGACCCATCCCGATCTTCTGGATCATCTGTCCGCTCGGTTCATCGAGTCGGGCTGGTCCGTCAAGACGCTCATACGTGAGATCGTGACCAGTCATGCCTATCGACTCTCATCGCAGGAGAGCACGCGAGCGCTGAAGATCGATCCTGAAAATCATCTGATCTGGCGGATGTCACCCAAGCGCCTGGAAGGTGAAGCGATCCGAGATGCCATCCTCCATGCATCAGGCAATTTCGAGTATTCACCGCCTTCCGGATCGCCGGTCGGCTGGCTTGCCGGCCGTGCGGCGCGCCCCGAGGACATCCAGGCGTATCTCAATGCATCGAACATCCGCTCCGTCTACCTGCCTCAGGTACGAAGCGTGATGCCTGAATTCCTTCAGACCTTCGATGGCGCGGAATCCTCGTTCGTCACCGGAGATCGTTCCGAGACCAATGTGCCCTCCCAGGCCCTTTTCCTGATGAACAATGAATGGGTGATCGCTCAGTCCGATGCCATGGCGAACGAGCTGCTTGATCTGCGCATGACCGATGAAGTCCGAATCACCACCGTGTTCCAAAGGACCCTGGGAAGACGACCGACCTCCTCCGAACGTTCCGCGGTCCGGGCGTTCTTCAGGGATTTCGGCGTGATGCTGGAGGAGGGGGTCGCTCTCAACGAGGAAGCGCTCTACGGCGAACGATTCGCCCGGCTGTCACCGCAGCGGCGTGCGGCCTTCATTCGACGTCGCGAGGCGAGAGGCGAGGATGTCCCTTCGATGATGGATGCTCGTCAGGCCGCGCTCAGTGCTTTGTGCCAGTCCCTCTTCGCCAGTGCGGAATTTCGTTACGTTCGTTGAAGGAGATCCACCAGATGACATCTCATCACGATGGTAATTGTTCGAACCGCACGTTCGCCTATTCGCGACGCGAAATGCTCAAAAGCGTTTCCTCCGGTTTCGGCATGCTCGCCTTCGCGGGCATCGCCCAGGCGATGTCGTCACGCTACGCCCTTCAGGACAACCCCCTTGCCAGTCGTGATCCCCATTTCACTCCTCGTGCGAAGCGTGTCATATTCCTCTGCATGTCGGGTGGACCCAGTCACCTCGACATGTACGACTACAAGCCGAAGCTGGTGACGGACACCGGCAAGCCGCTGCCCAATGGAAGACGACGTGGTGCCAAGCTTCTTGGTTCCCCCTTCAAGTTCTCTCCGCGGGGAGAGAGTGGGATTCATTACAGCGAGCTCGTCGAGAACATCGGTGCGCATGCCGACAAGATCGCGCTTCTCAAGGGCATGCACACGGATGTTCCCGCTCATGCTCAGGCGACGATCCAGATGCACACCGGATCCTTCCAGTTCGTCCGCCCCTCCATGGGCGCCTGGGCGCTCTACGGACTTGGAACCGAGAATCAGAACCTTCCCGGATTCGTCACGATCTCGCCCCAGCGCGGCAACGGTGGGTCACAGAACTATGGCAGTGCGTTCCTTCCCGCCGTCAATCAGGGCACGGCCATCGGTGGGCGTGCGAGCTCGGGTGCGATCTCCAACATCAGCAGCAAGCGACTCACCCGCATGGGACAGCGCAAGCAGCTCGATCTGATCCAGAGGCTCAACAAGGAGGCTCTCAGGAAGGGCGGGGATTCAGACGGCATCAACGGAATGATCCAGAGTTTCGAGCTGGCCTTCCGGATGCAGGACGAGCTTCCCAACGTTCTGGACATCTCCACTGTGAACCCCGATCTGACAAGACTGTACGGACTCGATGACGAACCCACCGCGGAATTCGGGCGCCAGTGTCTGATGGCCCGACAGCTCGCCGAGTCGGGAGTCCGATTCATCCAGGTCTCCTCCGGTGGCTGGGATCATCATCGAAATCTCCGTGAGTCGATGGTCAACAGTTGCAGAAGGATCGACAGGCCGATCGCGGGATTGCTGACCGATCTCGAGCGACGCGGAATGCTTGAAGACACACTCGTGCTCTGTGGTGGCGAGTTCGGTCGGACACCCGACGCTCAGAACAACGATGGCCGGGATCACAACGCCAAAGGGTTCTCGATGTGGATGGCTGGTGGCGGAGTCAAAGGTGGAATCGAGCATGGTGCGACTGACGACTACGGTGCGGAAGCGATCGATGGTCGGGTTCACATACATGACTGGCACGCCACCATTCTCCATCTCATGGGATTGGATCACGAGCGACTGACCTACAACCACTCAGGTCGCGATTTCCGTCTGACGGATGTGCATGGTGAACTTGTTACCGATATCATCGCTTGAATTCCGAAGCATCTTGCGAGATCTCAATGCCGTTTTTTCGCGCTCTATTCCTGCCGTGCCTCCTCTTTCTGGTCAGCTGTTCACCGATGAAGAACGACGTCGCCTCGAAGGCTGAAACCTCCGTTGATCCCGTTGCGACAGCCGATGATCTTTTCGTTCATGGAACGATCGAAACCGCAGGAAACGGATCTTCCCGCACCTATCGTTATCGACTTCTTCGTCCCATCGACCACGATGATGATGTGCCCATGCCCTTGCTCGTCTTTCTTCATGGCATGGGAGAGCGTGGATCCGACAACTCGTCCCAGCTCGACTACCTGCCCACCTGGATGTGCTCTCCCTCCTGGCGTGAACGCTTCAAGTGCTACGTTCTCGCCGTGCAATGTCCCGATGACGAGATCTGGGTGGGTTCCTGGGAAGGTGGAGGGACATCACGTGCCCTTCATGCCGTCGAGCACGCCATTGAAGATCTGATCGAAGTCGAACGCATCGATCCCTCTCGTGTCTTTCTCACGGGTCTCTCGATGGGGGGGTACGGCTCATGGGCGCTTGCCGCTCATCGCCCTGATCTCTTCGCTGCAGTGGTTCCGATCTGCGGTGGCGGGGATCCATCGACGGTTCAACGGCTTCGCGATCTGCCGATCTGGGTCTTTCATGGAACGAATGACGGAGTCGTGTCGGAGTCGGAGTCCATGGAGATGGTCGACGCCATGCGTTCCGCCGGAATCCAGGTCGGTTACACGCGACTGCAAGGGGTGGGGCATGACAGCTGGACCGATGCCTATCTGAACGAAGGTGCCGTCAACTGGTTGTTTTCACAACAGCGGCGCTGATGCGCCCGGTCATTTGGCCCTGACGCTGCCTGCAATCTTGAGATCGATCTCTTCCTCGCCGGGCACATTGGTCTTCACTCGCACGCTTCCCGTGATCGCACCGGTGGTGTCGCCCGTGTTTCCCACCAGCGTGAGTTCATAGAGACCACCGCCGACGTTCCTGATCGGCTTGATCACCACGTTCATGCTGTCGAGATTCCCTCCGATGACTTCGGCGGAAAGTATTTCAAGTGGCTGACCATCCGCTCGGGAGAGCCTGATGTTCTTCTGGAAGTTCTTCTTCTGTGCGAGGGAGAGCAGCCGGAACATCGAGTCACTGGCCTGCAGCTTGCCCTGGATGTTTGCGTTCATGCCGACGGTCTTGTTGATGGGTCGTGGTGACGAATCGCCTGGATTCTGCACCGTTCCATTCACCCTGACGCTTCCGGTGTACCAGCCCCACTTGATCTTTGGATCAAGAATCACGTCGATCTTCCACTTCTTGGGGAGTGCGCCTTCCGCCGAGGTCCTGGTGAGTTTGATGTCCGCGTTTTCCTTCAAGTCGCCGAATATCCTGACATCACCCAGCGTGAAACTGGCGTTGGGAGCCGTGATGTTCAGGCTTCGAGTGGCGCCTTCGTTGAGTGGGACCCTTCCAAAGGAGAGCGCCGGTGGCGTCACCGAGACCGACGAGATCACATTGGCCTTGATCTTGATCTCCTGGCTTGGGTTGTTCACGTCGTTTGTGAGCACCCGAACCACCTTGGTCTGTTGTCCGGAACCCTTGGGTTTGAAGGTCAGTTCGATCTGATCCCCTTCGCCCGGGGCGAACAGAGTCTTCTCCAGCGCGGTCGTCGTGCAGCCACACGTGGGTTGCACCCGAAAGACCTCGAGAGTCTGGTCGCCGTTGTTGCTGAAACGAACGGTGGCCTTTCGCGTTTCGTAGTCCTGGATGTCACCGAAATCCACGATCGGGTCCGGGATGACCATCATCGAACCACCGGTCCGCCGTTCCGTCGGTGCCTTTTCCGGGGTGGATCCCTGATTGGACGTGCCACCGGTGGGGCTTGACGTGCTGTTGGTGCCCGAGTCGCCGCATCCTTGAAGGATTCCGAGGATCAAGCAGATGGCCGAGGTCGCCATCATGCGTGAGGAGTGGTTCGACATGATCAGTTCCTAGATCTGTGAGTGGAAATGGATGTGCGTGCGCACGTTCCTACAAGATATCGTCTTCATTCTGACGTGACCGTCTGTTTTTAAATTTAGTTTGCTTCAAAAAAACAGGCGACCCGGATCACTCCGGGTCGCCGTCTTCCCACCGCCTGTCACCTGTTATCACCCACTGATCGCAGGTGACCGGGTGGTCTCTCTGCCTCGCATCAGATCAGTGCTCCCGAGGACATCCATGTGCTCTCAATTCCGACGTTTGAACCAACAGTGAATGGGCATGGGATTCCGTAGTCATTTCCATCACCACCGAATCCCGTTGTGACTGGTGTCTTCTTGTTCACCCATCCAAAGTTGCCGATCTTCACGCTGGCTTCACGCTTCACGCCCTTGCAGAGGAAGATCACCGGGATGGATTGACCCACCTTCGCGGTGGACAGTTCGTGACGCAGATTGGAGAGATTGGCCTGCTTGCCATTGATGCCGAGAATCACGTCGTTTGGTTCCAGGCCTGCGGTGAATGCAGGGCTTCCGGGAACGACCTCGCTGACCACGCATACGTTGCGTGGATCGATTGGGAGGTTGTGGGCCAGGTCTCCGCTTGCGGGTCTGACTGCGATTCCAAGAAAGGGTTTCGCGACCGGGACCACTGATTCCGTCTTGGGCATCTCCAGGCTCGTCGTGCTCATCGAGTATTCGTCCGGAAGTTTCACGATGTCGAGAAGCATTCCCTTGGAGCACCGAACTTCGAGGTTTCCATTTGGATCGAGTGCCATCGACTTCGAGGGAACCACCTGGCCGTTGAGAGTCACGACGGGGGTCGTTCCCTTGGTGCCCGCGATCTCGAGATCGAGGATCTTGTCTCCGGTGTTGATTCCCTGGTTTGTCCAGGTGCACTCGAGTCTTCGGGTGATGCGGTAATCCCCGGAGGCATCGATCGAATTGGTCGATGCGACGCACTTGATGGTGCACACACCGTTCTCGATGCCGTTCTGGGTGTTGGCAGGGTCTTTGGCGTAGTTCCAGTCGTTGACTGAGGCGTTGTTGTTCATGATGGTAGTCATGGTTGTTTCCTTTCGGTTCGCTTCGGCTTTCGTCGCGCGGAAGCGCGGCGCCTTGCGGATGTTGATTACGCCGCCCTGCATTGACGGGTTTCGAATTCGGAAGACATGTCGCAAAGAGACGATTGGTTTGTCGTGAATCGATCACCAACCGCTTTTAACCTGTAGCATTGGGGCATGAACATCCACCTTCTGATCGTCGCTCTGATGTCCTTCAACCCCATGCCGACCGAAGAGGATCAGGTCGAGGTCGTGATCCGACCGGATCCGGTCACCACGGAACACGTGATCACGCTCGATGGTCGTGACATCGAGTACACCGCGACCGCCGGAACCCTGCCGCTCTACGATGAGGGTGACGGCAAGGTCGAGGCACAGGTCTTTCACGTGGCCTACATGGCGAAGGATGCCGACCCCTCGACCCGGCCGATCTTCTTCCTCTTCAACGGCGGCCCCGGTTCATCCAGTGTCTGGCTCCACCTCGGAGCTTTCGGCCCCAAACGTGTCCTCACCGGTGATGCCGGAGATCTGGCGAAACCGCCATGGCGTCTCGCGGAAAACGATGCGAGCCTGCTCGATGTCGCCGACCTGGTCTTCATCGATCCGGTCTCGACCGGTTTCAGTCGGGCCGAGGACGGTGTCCCGCACGATCGGTTCCATGGCATCGATCAGGATGCCAGATCGGTTGCGAAGTTCATCCGTCTCTTCATCACCCGACATGATCGGTGGAACAGTCCCAAGTACATCGGTGGGGAGTCCTACGGAACCGTGCGCTCCGCCGCGCTGGCGCGAGAGCTCCAGGACGGTCAGGGGATCTATCTCAACGGCATTCTGCTCGTTTCAAGCATCCTTGATTTCGGAACGGTGAGGACATCGGGAGGGAACGACCTTCCATACGCCTTGTTTCTTCCCACAATGTCGGCCGCAGCCTGGTACCACGGGATGATCGATCGTGGACGTCATCCCGATCTTGAGTCACTCATTTCTGATTCGGAACAATTCGCGATCGAGGAGTTTCTCCCGGCCCTCGCGAAGGGAAGTGCGCTTTCATCCGATGAGACCGATGCCGTTCTCCTCAAGCTTGAGGAATTCACGGGTCTTCCCCGTGAGATTCTGCGGCGTTCCAATCTCAGGGTGGGCCCGACCCGTTTTCGCAAGGAGCTTCTTCGTGAACGAGGCGTCATCATCGGACGATTCGATTCGCGATTCGATGGTCCTGCCATCGACGAAAGCTCCAACTCGCCTGCCTACGATCCCAGCTACACCGCGATCGTCGGGCCCTATACCTCGACGCTCAATCACTATCTGCGAACGGATCTCGGGTATCAGAGCGACATCCCCTACGAAATCCTCACGGGCAAGGTGCAGCCATGGGACTACTCGAGGTTCGAGAATCGATTCGTGTCCGTCGCCGGAAGACTTCGTGATGCGGTCGTCAAGAATCCGAGCCTTCGGGTCTTTCAGGCAAGCGGTTATTTCGATCTTGCCACGCCCCATTTCGCCGCTGACTACGTCATCGACCACATGTTGCTTCCTGTCGCCTTCAGGAAGCACATCGAAACCAAGTATTATCCAGCCGGTCACATGATGTATCTCAACGACGATTTGAGAGTGCGACTCTCAGAGGATGTGCGAGCATGGATAGAAGCGTCGAAGAATGCCCGGTGACCTCCGAGGGGGTCATTGGGTTCTGCTTCGAGTGCCGTCATGAGCTGGTCGTGTCGGGCACTGACGTCTGTCCGGAATGCGGCAGATGGTTCGATCCCGAAGACAGTGCCACGAGCTACCGGCGGAAGCCCGGTTACTTCTGTCGCATATGGCTGGTTCCGCCCGGTCTTGCCTGGTTTCTTCTGACCGTTCTGATGTGCCTCCTCTACATGGCTTCGGAATCGGCCCCCGGTGGCTACTACGCTCTGGGCATCCTCGCCACCCTCTGCTTCACGCTCCTGCTTTTCAGCTTTTTTGGCGAACTCTTTCTGCATTTCATCGCGCTCTGGTTCTGTGGACGGCCGTTTCTCTTCGAGAGACAAAGCCCCCTCGATCGACAGCGGGTGTTTCGGCGTCGTGAACTCATGTGGTTCATGCCTCCATTGCTGGTGCTCGCCAGCATCTTTCTGGTGAGGTGGGATGTCCCGTTTCGTGTGGCGTTTCTCCTCTCCCAGGATTCGTTGAAGGAATACGTTCTCTCGAATCCGTCCGATCGTGAGGCACTTCCAGGCTGGGTGGGGCTCTTCCCCGTCGAATCGATCGATGGGGGCGTCATCACACTGGAAAGTGGGGGGATGTTCGAAGAGACGGGCTTCGTCTATGTTGGAGATGTCTCCGAGGCGGCGTACATAAACAGTCTTTACAAGGATAATGGTGGTTCGACATGGCAACTCAACGACGAATGGGTCGTCTTTCAAGTGGTGTGGTGAACGGGTTCAGGATCGCACTCGTCACCCCCGTCCTGTTTCTCCTCGCATCGACATCGAGCGTCTCCGACGATTCCCAGTACGGAGCCGAACTCGCCGGTCAGGCCGATGCGGAACGACTGCGTGCCTGGCACGATCTCCTCGGAAGCGAGCCTCATGTCGCTGGCACCGCGGCGGATCGCCGGGAGATCTCCCGGTTGGAAAAAGCGTTCGAATCGATGGGTCTCGAAACCAGGGTGCATTGGTTTCACGCGCTTCTTCCCAGCCCGTTGAAAGCCGAGCTTGAGATCGTCGGGTCCGAAGCCCTCACTCCTCCCGGTCCTGACAGTGATGCCCCTCGACGAGGCGTGGTTCCACTGCCGCTCACCGAGAAGAATCTCCTCGAGGATCCATCCTCCATGCATCCGGGATTGACCTACGGATGGAATGCATTCAGCGGTTCAGGTGACGTCACCGCCGAAGTCGTCTATGCGAATTACGGGACGATCGATGATTTCAAGAGACTGGCGGAACTCGGTGTCGATGTCCGCGGCAAGATCGTCCTCGCCCGCTATGGCCGCAACTACCGTGGGTACAAGGTCAAGTACGCCCAGGAAGCCGGCGCCGCAGGACTTCTGATGTTCCTCGATCCGGGTGACTACGGATACCAGCGCGGCGCGACCTGGCCATCCGGTGGTTGGGCGAACGATTCGTGCATTCAGCGTGGGTCGGTGCTCGTGCTGCCTTACAAAGGTGATCCTCTGACGCCCTTCATCGAAGCCTCCGAGGATGCGGATCGCCTCGAGATCGAAGAGGTCAATCTGCCCCGGATTCCAGTGCAGCCGATCGGATACGCCGCCGCGAATCGGATTCTGGCTCGAATGAAAGGTCGTCCGCTCGAGGATTCCTCCTGGCAGGGCGGTTTGCCGATCGAGTATCGCCTTGAAGGTGGATCCGATCTCAAGGTGCGGCTTGCCATCGAGCAGGATCGTCGGATCCGGCGCAGTGCCAACGTGCTGGCCACGATCGAAGGCGAGACCCTGCCGCATGAATTCATCGTCGTCGGAGGCCATCACGATGCCTGGGGATTCGGTGCCGCGGATCCACTCGCAGGAACGATCGTGCTGATGGAGACCGCCCGTCTCGTCGCCGAAGCCGCCCAGCGGGGGGAACGGCCGGCTCGAACCATCGTCTTCGCCGCATGGGGGGCCGAGGAATTCGGGATCATCGGTTCGACGGAATGGGTCGAGGCCAATCGCGATCGTCTTCTCAACGACTGCGTGGCCTACATCAACCTGGACATGGCCGCGATGGGTGACAACTTTCAGGCCTCGGCATCACCGGTGTTGCGAAAGGCGGTCGCTCAGGCTCTGCTTCCCGTGGCGCAATCTGGAAACGAGGATGCGACGCTCGCAGACACCTGGGCCGGTGGCGAAGACGGACCTGCCTTCGGTGATCTTGGAGGAGGTTCCGATCATGTGGGCTTCGTCTGTCATGTCGGTGTTCCCTCCATCCGACTTGGTGCAGGAGGCGCACCCGGTGTCGTCTATCATTCGAATTACGACACTCTCAACTGGTATCGAACCATCGTCGGTGATGACTATTCCTCGGCTTTGATGGTGACTCGTGCGACCACTCGTGTGCTGGGCATGCTCGCCGATGCCGACTATCCACCATATGACTGGAATGCCGTGGCGCAACAGCTCCGGAGGCTCGCGAATCAGCGTCTGAACGAGGCGCTTGAAGCCGGTCTTCAGGTCGATCTCGGCGAATTCACTCAGGCCATGAAGCGTCTGGACTTCGCGGCGGCGAACCTCTCGCAAAGGATTTCAGCACATCCTTCACCGAATCTCGCGCTTCGCCGTCAGGCAGGCGCGCTGCTTCTGGCGGCAGAAAGAAGCTGGTTGCTCGAAGGTGGTCTTCCAGAACGTCCCTGGTATCGAAACAGTTACGTCAGTGATGACCCGACCTCCGGCTACTCGGCCTCCCTGCTCCCTCTGCTGCAATTGGCGGTGCGCGCTCGAGAGGACGCGCAATTTTCGGTCGCGGTCACCACCATGGCTCATCGAACCGATGAGCTGGCTCATCAGCTGGAAATGCTTGTCACGATCATGGATGGGTCCAAATAAGCCCATTTAACCCTCACAGAGGGCTTGAACATCCGTTTTCAATCGAACAGGACTGTTTTTTTCCTCGCCATATCCCGTGGGAAGGCTATTCTTGGAAGAGTACTGAGTTCGTCCCCGCCCTCTTTTTTCAGTGAACGAGAGGTCTCCGAACTTCGTTTCATTTTAACCAGGCAAGGAACGCCTTCCGTACAGCCGGTGTCACCTCACGGACATCGCATCAGATCAGAACCCCATCAGGAACTCCACCATGTCATTCAAGAATCTCCTCTGCGGACTCGGACTCATCCTTGCAGCTGCAGGTCAGACGAACGCCCAGTCCATCGATACCACTCGTGTTGCAAACGGTCTGTCACGTCCTGTCGAGATCGCGCACGCACCAGGTGATGACTCACGGCTCTTCGTCGTCGAGAAGATCGGTCGAATTCGTATCATCAATCTCGAGACCAACACGCTGCTCTCGACTCCGTTCCTCGACATCAACTCCATCGTCGGCGGCGGTTCATCCACCAGTGACGAACGTGGACTGCTTGGGCTCGCCTTTCATCCCGACTACGCGCAGAACGGATACTTCTTCGTCTACTACACGAACAACAGCAGCGACACCCAGATCTCGAGATATTCCGTCTCACAGAATCCGAACGTCGCCGACAGCGGCAGTGCCAAGTCGATCATGAACATCGACCAGCCATATTCCAACCACAACGGTGGTTGCATCAAGTTCGACAATGATGGTTACCTGCTGATCGGCACCGGTGATGGTGGTTCAGCCAATGACCCCGGTAATCGTTCGCAGGACATCACCAATCAGCTTCTTGGCAAGATCCTGCGCATCGACATCGACACCGCACCCGGTGTTCCTTACGCGATTCCCGCCGACAATCCCTTCGTCGGAACGACTGGCGACGATGAAATCCTCCATTACGGCCTTCGAAACCCCTGGAAGATCTACGTCGATCCCGAAACCTGCGATCTCTACATCGGTGACGTCGGACAGAACGCTCGTGAAGAGATCGACATCGTTTCCTGCGATGTTCGTGGAGCGAACTTCGGATGGCGTTGCATGGAAGCCAATGGCTGCACCGGCCTTTCCGGGTGCACCTGCAACTCGGCTTCCCTGACCGACCCCGTCTACAGCTACAACCAGGGCTCCAACGGCTACTCCGTCACTGGTGGCGTGGTCTATCGCGGGTGTGCGATCCCCGATCTTCAAGGCACCTACTTCTTCGCCGACTACGGCTCGACCAACATCTGGAGCCTGCGCTACAGCAACGGTGGTTACACCGGTTTCCTCAATCGAAACGAACTTGAAACCGCTTCGGGCGGTTACGGGGTGGACAACATCTCGAGTTTCGGCACCGATGCGAACGGCGAGGTCTACATCGCCGACCAGTCCGGTGGCGAGATCTTCAAGATCATCCCTTCCTCGGGTGACGTGAGCTGCGAAACATATCCGACAGGCGACATCAACGAAGACTGTCTGGTCGACGGAACCGACCTCGCGATCGTCCTCGGTTTCTGGGGCACGGGCAACGGTGGTGATGTCGACGGCGACGGTACCACCGGGGGCTCCGACCTCGCGATCGTCCTCGGCTTCTGGGGCCAGACCTGCGAGTGACCTTCAGGGACCGTCTCAAGGTCGCTGCATTTGAACCATTCACGGCGGTTCGACTTCGGTCGAACCGCCGTTTTTCATCGTCTACGGGTATCCTCCTAGCCGCACCATGACGGATCATCCTTCTCAACCATCCATGACTTCGAGAACGCCTGAGAAGTCCAGCAGGCCAGGCACCCCATCGACCACCGGTGCCCTCGCTCTTGGTGCGCTGGGCGTCGTCTTCGGGGACATCGGCACCAGTCCGCTCTACGCGATTCAGGCGTGCTTCAGCAAGTCCTACGGGCTCAAGACGGAACCGCAGGAGATTCTCGGCCTGCTCTCCATCATCTTCTGGGTGCTCGTCTTCGTCGTGAGTTTCAAATACCTCTCCCTGATCTTCAAGGTGGACAGTCGCGGGGAGGGCGGCATCTGTTCGATGCTGGAGAAAGTCCGCAATGAACGCCTTTCACGGCGATGGCGGGGATTCGCATTCGCGATCACGATTCTGGGAGCGGCCCTTCTCTTCGGAGACGGAATCATCACGCCTGCCATTTCGGTGCTTTCGGCACTGGAGGGTCTCTCGGCCCACTCCCCTCAGGCGTCACGATTCGTCATGCCGCTTTCGGTTCTGGTGCTCGTGATTCTCTTCAGCATCCAAAGATTCGGGACTGGAAAGGTCGGACTTCTGTTCGGTCCGGTGATGCTGGTCTGGTTCGTCTCGATCGGGATTCTAGGCGCCATCGCGATCTACGACGAGCCGACGATTCTTCGTGCGATCAATCCCATGCACGGATTCGAATTCGTCCAAAGACATGTCGCCACCGCCTTCATCGTTCTGGGGGCGATCGTTCTGGTGGTGACCGGGTGCGAATCGCTCTATGCGGACATGGGCCACTTCGGTCGACGTTCCATCCGGTTCGCCTGGTACTTCATCGTTCTTCCGTCGCTTCTGCTCACCTACTTCGGGCAGGGGGCGAGATTGCTCGCCGATCCCAACGCGGCGGGCAACCCGTTCTTTGCAACCGTGCCGCAGGTGCTCCTGTGGCCGATGATCATTCTGGCGACGGTCTCGGCAATGATCGCCTCCCAGGCCATCATCACCGGGCTCTTCTCACTGACCCGGCAGGCATCGAATCTTCAGTTGCTTCCTCCCTTGAAGGTCGTTCACACCTCCTCCAGGCAGATCGGTCAGATCTATGTTCCTGCAGTCAACGCTCTGCTGGGAATCGCCTGCATCATCCTGGTCGTGACGTTCCATGATTCCGATGCTCTTGCCGCCGCCTACGGAGTCGCCGTGACCGGAATGATGGCATTGACCACGACCATGTTCATGGTGGTCGGTCGCTCCGCGCTCAAATGGTCCCTGCCGGTGGTACTGGTCATCGGACTGACTCTGCTCACCGTCGATCTTCTCTTCTTCTCGGCCAACGTCCTGAAGATTCCCGATGGGGGATGGGTCCCCATCGCCGTCGCCTCCGGCGTGGTCGCGATCATGGCGACATGGCTGCGTGGCACCACGATCCTCTCACGCCAGCATCGATTGCGCTCGATGAGTTTCGCCGCTTTCAAGAGACTCTGGCCCGCATCCGGACCCGTCCGGTCCAAGGGAACCGGGGTGTTTCTGACCACTTCCCGGATCGGGATGCCCCCGGCATTGACCACTCTGTATCGAACTCTGCATGTTCTTCCCGAAAAGGTCGTCCTTCTGAGCATCCAGGTGGAAGACGTTCCCTTCATCGACCTGGAGAAGAACATCCGTCTCTATCGCATGCCGGAGAACATCGATCATGTCACCGTGCGTCGTGGGTATCTGGATCCGATCGATGCCCCTTTCATTCTTCAGGCGGCTCAGAGCAAGGGGCTTGAGATCGATCAGGAGGATCTGACCTACTACGTCAGACAGCTTGTCGTGGACACCACCGCGAATCGTCGGATGTCGCGTTGGCGCAAGAGGCTCTTTCAGTTTCTTCTTCGCAATCAATGGCCTGCCGTCTGGGCGTTCCACCTGCCACCCCCCCGGACCGTTGCCGTCGGGATCGTCGTCAGGGTTTGAAACCCCATTCGCCGTCCGGTCATTGTTGGCTAGAATGAGGCCATGCTCTCATTTTCAAAAAGACGTTCTTCGCGCTCACCTTTCGGCACGATCCGGATCATGGTCTGTGTCTTCGTGTCCATGTTCCTCGTCGGTGGAGAGCTTGCAGCTCAATCGCCTGATTCCGGAGCGACCGGAAGTGCTTCCAATGGACAAGCGGTGGGAATGCCCGGGAAATACCTTCTGGGAGACATCGCTCCCGAGAGTCTTCACACGCGCACCTTCGTCATCACCAATCGATCCTCTTCGCCCCTTCGAATCTCACGAGTGGTGACATCATGCAAGTGCACGGAGACCACGGACCTCTCCGGACAGGTTCTTCAGCCGAACGGTTCGATCGAACTGGGTGCCACTCTGAAGGCGCCCGCCACGCCCGGAGTGAAGAACGCCAAGGTTCAGGTGGTCTTCGAAAGCGGCAATCCCCTGACCTTCGAACTCGAAGGCGACGTCGCCATGGCCGTTCGAGCCACACCTGCTTTCATCGGCGGCCCCCGTGGGCAGGAGATGTCGGGCAACGTCCAGATCAGGTCGTCCGATGGCCGCGCCTTCAGGATTCTGGGGGTGTGCGATCAGGCTCCCGCCTATGTCGGATTCGATCCCGCGAGCGATCCGCCGAAATCCAGTTACATCCTTCGATGGAATCTCAACGGCATGCCGGATCTCGGAAAGAGGATCTGGTGGGTCGTCTTCACGGATCATCCCGATTGTCCGGTTCTTCCTCTTCGCATACGAAACGCCGCCACCGGCGCGCGCGCCGATGCCGCGAGATTCGAGCGGCACTGGCTTCAGGATGAATCCTTTGTCAACGCTCAGACGCTCATCGCGGGCGTTCCCGCTGAAATGAGCGTCGTGATAAAGCACTACAACCCCAGAGCGAGAAACGCAGTCCAGAAGCCGTCCTGGCGCGAGGTCCTCGCGGTGTCCAGTGGAAATCCCGATCTCCGTTTCGAGTATCTGGGTTCCATGCCGATCTCCGACGAGGAAGTCCGTGTCCGTTTTCGCGTGACTCCCAAGTCCACGATTCGCGGACCCACCGAGACGTTCTTCACGGTCACGACGGCGACGGGTTCCGGCCCCTTCACGCTGGGTGCGGTCGTCGAGGCGCCCGGAACATGACGGATCGCGGTCGGATTCTTCTGGCGATCGAGATCTCACAACGAGAGGGAAGCGTTGCGATACGTCGTTCCGACGGCTCCATCCTCGAGGAAAAATTCGCGTGCGGTCAACGCGGGGAGGACCTGCTTCTTCCTTCGATGGACACGCTGTTCGCGCGGGCCGAAATCTCTCCCGCGGCTCTGGAGGCGGTCGCGGTGAGCGTCGGTCCCGGAGGATTCACCGGCTTGCGAATCGCCACAAGCACGGCGAAAGGTCTCGCTGAAGGAACCGGATGCCAGCTGATATCGGTTCCCAGTTCACTGGTCGCCGCTGAATCGACCGTGATTCCCGAGGACCACGCTCATCCGGTGGTCGTGCTCACGGCGGCGAAATCGACGACCTGCTGGTTGTCACGACTGGATCGGATGGATGGCTGCTGGATCGAATCTGATCTCAGTGGACTTCACGTGATCGAGCCACCCGCTGAGAAGACGATCGAGTTGTGCAAGGGTGCGATCCTTCTGGCCGACCGTCACCTCCCCGAGGATCTCTCCTCAAGGCTTCCCGGAATACGCGAAATTATCGAACCCCGATGGACGGCTGCTGCCTGTGCCAGGATCGGGCACCTGTTTCTGGAGGCAGGTCGGACCACCGATCCGCTTCATCTGGAGCCCCTCTATCCCCGTGAGCCGGAGGCTGTTTCGCTCTGGAAGGCTCGTAGGGGCTGAGAGTTGTGAATTTCGGCTTACTTCCCGCTTACAGCTAATTCCCCCCTCGATCTGGTCGATAGCTCATGCACCTCGACAGTCGTGCAGGGGCGTTTTTCAGTACGAGTTGTTCGACTTTGGGAGACCGATCGTGACCAACAGGGCAGGGGAGGCACATTCGCTTCAGGCCAAGCAGGTCTTCACCACGGGTGAAGCGGCCGCTCTCTGTGGTGTCTCCCAGCAAACGATCATTCGCTGCTTCGACAAGGGAAAGATCGATGGTTTCAGGGTGCCAGGTTCGCGTTTTCGGAGAATTCCGAGAGCCGGATTGATTCGCTTCATGAAACACAACGACATCTCCTGCGCCGGACTTGGAAGAGAGAAGATACGCACCTTGGTCGTCGACGATGACGAACAGATCGTGACGCTTCTTCGGGAGTTGCTTGAATCGGACGGTCGTTTCGAAGTCGAGACGGCGAACAACGGATACGACGCGGGCATGCTCACCGAGCGACTGATGCCTGATCTGTTGTTGCTTGACTACATGCTCCCGGATGTGAATGGAAACATCGTGTGCAAGCGAATCCGTTCCAATCCCATGACCGAGTCGACACGGATCATCATCATCTCCGGTGCGACGGATCAGGATGAGATCTCACAGATGACACGCGATGGCGCCGATGATTTCATCGCCAAGCCATTCCACCCAGACATGATTTTTTCGAGAGTTGGAGCATTGTTCGATACTCGTTGACATTTGATCTTCGAACGGAGCCATCATGGACGACACCTGTCTCGCTGATGAAATAGATCCAATCGCCGGTCTTCTGACCCGACTTGATTCACTGCCATCGCCAACCGCGCTGGCAATGCGTCTTATTCACGTCCTGGATGACGATCAAAGCACCGCAAGGGAGATCATCGATCTGATCGCGACCGATCCTGCCTTGTCCGCCCGCGTTGTGGGACTCTGTGCACGCAGTGAACGGGGGAGATCACTGGGTGTGACCAGTCTCGATCGTGCTGTGGTTCTTCTTGGTTTCGATGCGGTGAAATCAGCCGCTTTCTCAGTGCGATTCTTCCAGGCCGCCGAGGAGCTCGGTTCAGAGAAATCATCTGGCTTCGACGTCTCTCTGTTCTGGCGCCATTCCCTTGCGGTCGCCGTTCTTGCTGAAAAGATCGCGTCGGAACGTCCTGGTGTCTCTGATTCCTCGGCATTCATCGGTGGACTGGTTCATGACATCGGTCATCTGGCACTTCATTCACTGGTTCCCAAGATCTTCGGTTCCGCCTGTGAAATAGCCGAGATGCGAACCCAGACCGTCGACGTGGTGGTTCAGGAGCACATCGGCATCGATGGTCGGACCGCCGGTCGTCGGGTGGCACGGCAGTGGGGTCTCCCCGAGGAACTCATCGACGTGGTGTGGTTGCTCGATCAACCCGTTTCCGTCATGAACGGATGCGCCAATCCAGAACTTGTCGCGATCGTCTCTCTCGCCGACGCGATCATCGCTGGCGACCATCTCTCCATCAAGGGTCACGGGGTCCGGGCATCGGCGATGCGTGACATCGCCGATGCATTCGATCTCGACCTCAATCGGGTGCTCGAGATGCGTACGGACGTCCTGAATGAAGTCGAGAGACGGGCAGAGGAACTCGGTCTGGATTCGACTCCAACCACCGAGCTGCTTCTGGAATCGATCGCCAGGGCGAACCGTTCCGTCGGACGTTTCGCCCGTGCCTACCGGGATAGACTGGTCGAATCACGGACTTCCGAATCAAGTCTCGAGTCGTTGCGACGTTTTCTCACACGACTGCCCTGCGAATCTGTCGAGGATGCCGTGCGATTGATCGCGGACTCGGC
>CABYSN010000016.1 GCA_902521645.1 Planctomycetota bacterium | reverse complement strand
GACCAAACCCGAGAGAAAGGCTCCGATGGCGAGCACCGTCCAACCCGAAGGCGTGAAGAATGCCGCTCTGATTTCACGCAGGAAGATCGCTCTGAAACCGTTCATGAGACCTCTCCGGAAGAAGTCGTCGACCAGTCACCGTCCGTCTCACCGGCATGTTGAAGAAAGATCTCTTCGAGAGACGAGGACGCTTCGCGAAGTTCATGGAGCACCACTTCGTTCAGGCTGGCGAGCTCACCGACCATTCTGAGTGGATCCTTGCACTGGGGTGCCGCTTTCACCTTCAGAAAGACATGCTTTGATCCACGGTCACGGACCACCGAATCGATCGCGTCATGATCACGACAGAGATCTTCAAATCGATCCAGATCATCATTGGAGACCCGGACGTCCACGAGTGGATGTCGTTGGCCGAGAATCTCATCCCGAGCCCCGGAAGCGACCATGCGTCCTCCTGCGATCATGACCAGCCAGTCGCAACTCAAATCCACCTCGGCCATCAAATGACTGGACAGCAGCACGGTTCGCTCGCCCGCGAGATCCGCCAGCAGGGCACGAAAGGCTCTTTGTTGCACCGGATCCAGTCCGACGGTGGGCTCATCGAGAATGAGCAATGCCGGATCTCCCACAAGGGCTGCGGCAAGACCCACTCGCTGGCGATAGCCTCGACTCAGACCGGAGACGAGTCTGCGCCGCACATCTCCGAGCCCGCACGATTCCAAGGTCTTCATGATGGCCGCAGGGATGGCCTGGGAGCTCATTCCGGTGAGACCGGCTCGAAAAGCCAGATATTCCTCGACCCGCAATTCCGGATACAAAGCGGTCGATTCGGGCAGATATCCGACTTGAGCACGGACACCAAGGGGATCTCGAGCGACATCGACTCCCCCCACCATCAGATGGCCTGAATCAGGAGCGAACAACCCGGCGATCATGCGAATCGTGGTGCTTTTTCCAGCTCCGTTGGGACCAAGGAAGCCACAGACCGCACCCTGAGGCACTTCGAAGGACAGGGCGTCCACGGCCTTGAGGGACCCGTATCTTCGAGTGATGTTGGAGGCTTCAATCATGAGCGTCACGTGGTCGACCGACCCTTTCAGCGTATGAGAAGTCTATCAAGCCGGAGGCTTCCTGTTGCAGGAGAGGACGATCGGTTCCTACACTGATCGGAACGAAAGACACCTCCCCATGGCGAAGACGCTTCCCCGAATGATTCTGATCGGACTCGACCTGAAGAAGGCCCTCCGCGATCGTCTCGCGGAAGACTTCCAGCTCACTGAGGTCAGCCGTTCTGACGAAGCCATCGAACTGCTTCTCAACTCCGAATTCGCAGCTGGAGCCTTCGAACCCGGCGAGGTCCCCGACAGTGATCTGGCGAGAAAACTCCAGGTCAAGATCAACGATGTGGATGATGCCGGGGGCGCGCTGCTCGATCTGGATGCGGAGCGTGTCTCGCCGCTCAATCTCGCGGAACGTCTTCATCTGCTTGAGACGAGAGTCGCCGACGGCCTGCTCAACCTTTTCGGATGGCGCCACTTCGAAGTCAGACTGCTCGATCGTGAGACCGCGAAGCTCGAACTGGTGATCGCGAACGGCATCACGCCCCTTCCGATCGGACATGTCATCCATGCCAGAATCGACGGCAACGGAATTTCAGGACATGTGGCTGCAATCGGCAAGAGCTACATCTGCCGGGACAGTCGCATGGACGAACGCTGGGTCGAAGGCATGGAGGGCGGAAGGAGCAGTCTCACCATTCCGCTCAGACTGCATGAGAGAACCATCGGGGTGCTGAACGTCGAAAGCGCGAAGCCTGACCGATTCGATGATGAAGCACGCCTTCTCCTCGAACTCTACGGTCGTTACATCGCAATGACGGTCAACATCCTGGACATGTTGATCGTGGAGCGCTACACCACCAACAAGAGACTCTCCAACAATGTGATCACCGAACTCGAATCACCGATCAACAAGATCGAGGATGAGACGAGCACCCTGCTCGAAATGGCGAAGGACGACCCCGCCTTTCAGGAACACCTTGGAAGAATCACCGAATCACTCGCTGCCATGAAGGCCCGGATCGAAAGCTGCACCGCAGGTCCTCAGACGATCCTCGGTGCCGAAGAAGTGCTGCACCAGGAGGAACTCGAGCCGATTCTCGCAGGGCAGACGGTGATGGTGGTTGACGACCAACCAGTGGTTCGACAGACGATCAGCGCCGTCCTTGAAAAACGAGGATGCTCGGTGGTGGTCTGCAAGGACGGCTCCGAGGCGATCGACGCGATTCAGCAATCGGCCTCCAGAGAGGTCCATTTCGACCTCGTCATCTCGGATGTCAGGATGCCCGATCGCAATGGCTACGAAGTCTTCAAAGCGGTCAAGGATGCAAACGACAAGACTCCGGTGATACTGATGACTGGATTCGGCTACGACCCCCACCACTCGATCGTGCGATCAAGCCAGGAAGGACTTCATTGCTTCCTGTTCAAGCCCTTTCAGATCGAACAGCTTCTCGAAGAGGTCTACAAGGCACTGGTGATCGAAGCCGAAGGAGCGTGATGCTCAAGCGGGAAGAATCGCATGAACAGGAAGCTGTTCGCGAAGTCCCTCGATCGCTTCGTTGATTGATCCGCAGCCATCAGGACTGCTTGCCGGGATGGCTCAATACCGAGCCACGAGAAAACGCGGGAACTCCTCGTGATCCGGGGAAATCCGACATTCCTTGATGTCAGGCTGCGACTCGGCGAGAACCTTGACCTCCGAAGCGCTGTTGGCACCGATTTCGATGATCAGAAGCCCTCCGGACTTGATCCACCGCGCGGACTCTCGAAGAATCGGCTCGATGAAATCAAGGCCGTCTCGACCGCCATGAAGAGCGCTTCGAGGTTCGTAGTCCTTCACATTTCGATCCAGTGCCTCGTACTCGGAATCCGAAACGTAGGGTGGATTCGCACAGATGATGTCGAAAACACCCTGATCGTTCTCAGGAAGCGCTTCGAACAACGATCCCAGACGAAGCTCAAGCTCCTGCTCGAGGCCATGACGACGGGCATTCCGACCGGCGAGTTCGAGAGCCTCTCTCACGACATCGGTGGCGGTCACGAGCAGTCGACCTTCGGAAAGCTCCTCCGATTGAGGATCTGATCCGTTGCATGCCTCCTCTTGAACGGAGTCGGACGAGGCGGCGACCACTGTCTGTCTCTCGAGATCGAACACGACCTCATCTGGCTCCTCCCGAGTCGCGTGGGCGTCATCAGGTGGAGCGGCCTGTTGAGAAGAACTGCGTTCAGAAACGGGCCCGGCCCTCAAAGCACGTATGGAGGCCGCAAGGCTGACTGCGATGCATCCACTCCCGGTGCAGAGATCCAGAATCCTCCATTCCTGATTCAGACCGGAGGATTTCACCTCGTCGAGCGCCAGTTCAACCAGACCTTCGGTGCAAGGACGAGGGATCAGGGTGCAGGGAGAGACCTCGAACTCTCGACCGTGAAAGGGCCAGGCTCCCACCAGATACTGAACCGGCTCGTGCTGCGACGCTCGCTCGACGAGGGCCCTGAGCGTGGCCAGATCTTCACTCGAAAGCACCCGATCCGGTTCCATGTAGAGGCGAAGCCGTTCACAGCCCAGCACATGACCAAGCAGAAGCTCGGCACAGACCCTGGGGGCATCGACCTCGTTGGCCTCCAGGAAACCTCTGATCCAGTCCAGCAGCCGGCGAATCGTCCACTCGGACTCGCCGGATGCGCTGCTTGATTGTGAGCGTGTATCGGTCGACATGAGGACCCAGTCTAGCGGGGTTCACCCTACCGGTTGAGCATGCTGCGTTCTTTCCTCCGCTATCATGTGAATTCATCAGGAGAACCACAGTGACGACAGAAGACCAAGAATCACTCATCACCCGGACCCTCGAGACCTGCCTCACTCTGGCACGGGATGCGGATGTTTTCGAAGAGATGACGATCCAGTCGGATTCGGACGCCCACCGACTCGTGGCCGTCGCGAGAGGCGCCGCTGCCGAGGCCCTCTACTGCCTTGAATCCCGGAATGGATCCTGGCATGTCATGATGTCGACGAAGGATCGCTGGCTCAGTGAATCCATCGAGGCCGAAGTGATGCATCACGGGGATTCTCTGGAGGAACTGATCGAGGAGGAACTCATCGATCTCGGACTCGACGAGGTCGAAGTCCGGATGCAGCACTACCGCGATGATGACTTCCGCTACGTATTCAAATCCCCCATCACGACGGGTGCCACGGACACCGTCATCGCGACCTGGCTGCTGGGTTACGAAGCCGCTTTCAAGCAACTTGGCGACATGACTGAAGATCAGGAAGACTGAGAGTGAACTGAACACGATGCCCCCTCGCGTCCTCATGCTCGGCTGGGAATTCCCCCCTTTCATCACCGGGGGTCTGGGTACCGCATGCTTCGGTCTCACCAAGGCGTTGGACCGGCTCGGAGTCGAGACGACATTCGTGCTTCCGAAGTCCACGCCGATTGAAGACGGCTCGCATGTGAAGGTGATCAGTCCGGGCGAGAGCGCTCGAAGATTGATGCATCGAGACAAGGACCAGAGAACCGCCCACGGGCAGGAAACGACCGGCCAGGCACCCCACGAGGGAACGACGAACCAGGAGACATCCACACGGCCGGAGCCTCGAATGGTTCGCGAGCTCAGGACGCTCAAGATCATCGAAACGGAGCTCGAGCAGATTGTGGTTTCCAACGATCGAGGGGTGTATCCGTCTCAAAGACCGGAGACGCTCGAGGTCATCAAGGAATCCAGTCTGGAGATCCAGAGGATTCGAACCCTGGTCGACAATGGAATGCTGGGTTCGATCAATGATGAGACCGCACTTGCGTTGTTCAGCGCACTTCCTGAAGCCGGACCACCCAGAAAAATCGATGAAGACGAGACCATCGACGAAAGGCCACCCACCAGCGCCGACTATTCGGGCGATCTGATCGGGCAGGCCGAACACTACGCAAGATTCTGTTCCATGATCTCACGAAGCATCGACTTCGATGTCATTCATGCACATGACTGGCTGACCTATCCTGCAGGACTGGCGGTCTCCAGGATCTCGGGCAAGCCGTTGGTGGTCCACGTCCACTCGACCGAATTCGATCGGTCCGGAGAACACGTGGACCAGGTCGTCTACAACATCGAACGCCGTGGCATGCATGGCGCCGCCAAGGTCATCGCGGTGAGTCACCTCACCAGGGAGATCGTTGAGAACCGATACGGAATCGAACACGACAAGGTCAAGGTGGTCTGGAACGGCATCGACGTGGAGCCGACCAAGGACCCGGCCTCGCACATTCGAAAACACGACAAGATCGTGCTGTACTTCGGAAGGATCACCCATCAAAAGGGACCTGAATACTTCATCGCGGCCGCGAAGAGGGTCCTCGAAGTCGACCCACACGTGAAATTCGTGGTTGCCGGCTCCGGAGATCTCGCGGAACGAATGATCGGGATGGCCGCCGAACTCGGAATCGGACACAAGGTCCTGTTCACCGGCTTTCTTCGCGGCAGAGACATCGAACGGATCTTCTCGATCGCGGATCTGTACGTCATGCCCAGCGTCTCCGAACCGTTCGGAATCGCGCCTCTCGAAGCGATGAGCCACGACGTCCCGGTGCTGATCAGTCGACGCTCGGGAGTGAGCGAAGTTCTGATGCATGCACTCAAGGTCGACTTCTGGGACATCGACGACATGGCCAACAAGGTCCTGGCGGTCCTCCGTCACTCCCCGCTCAGCAAGGCCCTTCGAGACGGGGGACGCTTCGAACTCCGAAGAATCACCTGGGATGGTGCTGCCGAAAAATGTGAACAGATCTACAATGAAGTCACCTCCTACGATCTGGGCAAGACCCCGATCGAAACCCCACGATAAGACGACTCCACATCCGTACTTTGGAAGATGCCCGTGTTCTTCAAGCGCAAGCAAAGCCGTGTCCAGCCAGCAAGCTCCGAAACTCGCAGAGAAGTGGAGCAGACGATCATCGCACCATCCGATCCGGCATTCGAAGCCCGGGTCCTCGAACTGGGACGCAGATATCTGGAGCACGCCCGTTCAGGCAAGGCTTCCATACTGAGCAAGGGATTCTGGTCGGACAAGCTCATGGACTGGTCCATGCAGGACGAGGACTTCAAGGTCCAGCTCTTTCGATTCGTCGACGCCTTCCCCATGCTCAAGACTCCGGATCAGGTCCACGACCACCTGGTCGACTACCTCTCACAACCGGGGGTCACCCCACCTCCTGGTTTCGAACTCGGGGTGAAGGCCGGCGGATTGGCCAAGGGCTTGCTGACCAAGACGTTTTCAAATCAGATCACCTCGATGGCGAAGAAATTCATCGCCGGCACCGATGCCGCGAGTGCCCTGCCCCAGCTGGAGAAGCTGTGGAAGCAGAACATGGCCTTTTCAGTGGATCTGCTGGGCGAAGCATGCGTGAGTGATGCGGAGGCCGAGGAGTATCGACGCAAATACACGGATCTCGTCGAAAACCTCCCCGATCAGGTGCAGGCATGGTCGGCCAATCCGCTCCTTGAGACCGACCATCTCGGAGCCATCCCCAGAACCAACGTCTCGATCAAGATCTCCTCGCTCTTCGCCAGAACGGACGCCATAGATTTCGAGGGTTCCCTTCGCGGTCTGGAGGAGGCCTTGATGCCTCTTCTTGAAACGGCGAAGCGAAAAGGCGTCTTCATCAATTTCGACATGGAGCAGTTCGAACTCAAGGACCTCACGCTCGAACTGTTCATGCGCTGCTGCGAAAAGATCGATTTCGAGGCGGGCATCGCCATGCAGTCCTACCTCAGATCAGGCGACGAAGATGCGCGAAGAGTCATCGAATGGTCCAAACGCACCGGACGCCAGGTCTCGGTTCGACTCGTCAAGGGAGCCTACTGGGATTATGAGACGATTCATGCCGAACAGGAAGGATGGCCGGTGCCCGTCTGGAGCCACAAGGCGGACACGGATGCATGCTTCGAACGCATGAGCCGGCTCTTCATCGATTCGACACCGAAGTCCATCGGTGAGGGCGGCGTGAAACTCGCGCTTGGATCCCACAATGCACGCTCCATCGGAGCCGCGCTTGCAGGTCTTGAAAAGGCGGAACTGCCGCCGGCGGCGCTCGAATTGCAGATGCTGCACGGAATGGGAGCGGAGTTGAAATCAGCCGCCGTGGAGATGGGCATACGTCTTCGAGAATACGTCCCGGTCGGCGAGATGATCCCCGGGATGGCCTATCTGGTCAGACGCCTGCTCGAGAACACCTCGAATGAATCATGGCTCAAGGCGGGTTTTCTCGACGATGCCTCGGAAGAGGACCTTCTCAAGTCGCCGCACCGCGCCTTCGCATCCGACCCCGGCCGGGAGAGAATCGAACATGCCGCCGAGCGACACATGCTGTCCACCGCGGTCGAGGGGATCGGAGACGGCAGGCCCTTCTTCACCGAACCCATGCGTGACTTCTCGGTGGAGAAGAATCGGAATGCATTCGCACGGGCCATCGAAGGCGCGGTCGTGCCGGACATCAGGAATGATGCGACCGTCGACGACGCACGGGCGGCTCTTGATCGACTGGAACGTTTTCAACCGACCTGGCGCGACACCCCGCTGGTGGAACGAGCCGGGGTCCTGACAAGAGCGGCTGCAATCATGCGGGAGCGCCGAGATGAACTGTCGGGAATCATCATCAAGGAGAATGGCAAGCCCTGGCGAGACGCCGATGCCGACACCTGCGAAGCGATCGACTTCTGCGAGTTCTATGCACGAGAAGCCGCCGGGCTGTTCACTCCGAAGAGACTTGGAAGATTCATCGGCGAAATCGATGAGAGCTGGAATCAACCCAGAGGAATCACGGCCGTCATCAGTCCCTGGAACTTCCCTTTGGCCATCTGCGCCGGAATGACCTCGGCCGCGCTGGTGACTGGCAACGTCGTCATCCTGAAACCGGCGGAACAGACGCCCGGGATCGCAGCGGTGATGGTTGACATCCTCCGCGAGGCAGGTCTTCCCAAGGATGCGCTGGCATTTCTACCGGGGATCGGAGAGACCGTCGGTGCTTCTATCGTGCGGGATCCAAGAGTCTCCATGATCGCGTTCACCGGATCCAAGGCCGTCGGCCTGGACATCATCAAAGCCGCGGGGGACACCGGCGAAACACAAAGACACGTGAAGAAGGTGGTCTGCGAGATGGGTGGCAAGAACGCCATCATCATCGACGCCTCGGCCGATCTTGACGAAGCGGTTCTCGGGGTCAGACAGTCCGCCTTCGGATTCAGCGGACAGAAATGCTCCGCCTGCAGCCGAGTCATCGTGGTCGACAGCGCACACGACGTTTTTCTGGAGAGATTGGTCGCAAGCACCAGGACACTGGTGATCGGCGATCCCCGCCAACCAGGAACGGATGTCGGTCCGGTGATCGATGAAGAGGCCGCTGAGAAGATCAGGTCCTACGTCGAAATCGGACACCAGGAGGGACGCGTCGAATGCCGCGAGGAGATTCCGGCCGGCCTCGAGGAGGAAGTGGGCAAGCCCTACGTGTCCCCCACCGTGATCAGCGGAATCAGTCCTGAGGACCGCCTCGCCAACGACGAGATATTCGGCCCCGTCCTCGCGGTGATTCGCGTCTCGAACTTCGATGAAGCCCTGCGTGTCGCCAATCAAACCCAGTACAAACTGACCGGTGGAGTCTTCAGTCGCAAGCCTGCGCACCTCGAAAGAGCCAAGCGCGAATTCCGAGTCGGAAACCTGTACCTGAACCGTGGAATCACCGGAGCCCTGGTCGGCCGTCAGCCGTTCGGAGGATTCGGAATGAGCGGAATCGGAAGCAAGGCCGGGGGCCTCGACTACCTCGGACAGTTCGTCGAACCGAGAGCGTGCAGTGAGAATGCCATGAGACGAGGATTCGCTCCGGGCCTCTAAGAACCCACGAAACCACGCGCCTCGCTAGACTCACAGCCAATGGAACTGCAACTGATCATCACCATCGCAGCGATCGGATTCGCAGGAGGTCTGCTGGGAGGACTTCTCGGCATCGGTGGCTCGATCATCGTCATTCCATTGCTGACATTGGTGAAAGGCAACAACCAGCAGCTCTATCAGGCGACCGCGATGATCATGAACATCGTGGTGGGCGCGAGTGCCACTCTGAAGCACCATCTCAAGGGGGCGATTCAGATCAGGGTGGTCGTGAAGCTTCTTCCGGCGGCATGCATCGGAATCATCGCCGGTGTGGCACTGAGCAACCTGATCCCCACCCTCTGGATGCAGGTGGTCTTCGCTCTGGCGCTTCTTGGCATTGCTGTGAGCGAAACCAGCAGCGCTTTTCGCAGAGAGACCGTTCCAGAAGAGTCGAAAGATCTCTCCGAAGAGACTCCGAAGGACTCCAACCTCGTCAATGTCCTGATTGGAGGCTTCACCGGCCTGTGTTCGGGCCTGCTTGGGATCGGCGGTGGCATCGTCATCATCCCACTGCTGAAACGCTATTCAGGGTTCTCCATGAAAAGCGCCATTCCCGCAAGCTCCGCCACGATGCTGATCACCGCAGGCATCGGAGCCTTCTACAAGAACATGCAACTTCCGAATCTCAAAGCACCGGACGGCAGCACGCTTGAGATCTCGACCAGCCTCATGATCGCTGCGTGTCTGATTCCACCCGCATTCATTGGAAGCTACCTGGGCGCGAGCTTGATGCATCACCTGCCGATGAAGGTGATCAAGCGTGCCTTCGCGGTGCTTCTGATCATCGCTGCGGCGAGAATGGGATCGACCGCCTGGACCGGTCTCCAGCAGGATCATTCACCTACCTCTGAATCCTCTTCTCCGTCGGAGCCTCGGGAGCTCGGGTCGAATTCGGATCCGGATCCGGACGAACAGAGACGAAGCCGGGCAGAATAGCTTCGGAACCGTTGCCCGCGTAGAGCCTGACGGGGAAGTAATAGAAACCTTCGGGCATGTCGGGTGAGACCGTCACAAGCAATTTCAGGGAAAGGTCGTCGGTTTCATCGTCGATCTCCTCCGAGAGGATCTCGATCTCGATTCCTTCCTGTTCGGCAACGACCATTCCCACCGGGCCGGTCGTCGTCGCTTCGTGCGTCAGATGCTTCAGCTCCATCGAGGAACCGGGAGCCAGACGCCCCATGTTGAAGTGATACGACCCCTGCTTGAAACTGGAATTCACATCGAGCGAGGAGTTTCGGTGCCGAAGGAGAACTTCGAGCAGTGGTGCACCGGGATGATCGGTCTCCACCACGACCCATCTTCGAAATCGGCCATCGGGCTCGAGATGGTCGTTGATGTCATATGAGATGATGTGATTCACTCTGGCATCCTGAGCCATCTCCTTCCGGACGAAACGAGGTGGCTTCCCATCGACGCTGAGCACCTTGAAGGGAATCCGGTCTCCGGCATTCAACATCAGGGTTCCGGTGTGCTTCGTTTCATCCACGGCATTGATGTAGGGCGGTCGCACTCGTACCGGCCGTGTGACCACTGCCGTGCCGTTGATCTCCAGGGGTTTCGCATACCCTTCGAAAAGGACCTTGATCTGGACGTTGCGGGTACCGGGAGCGGGTTGTGCGTCAAGAGACGCCACAAGATCGCGGGATTCACCAACAGGAATCGTGATGCCATCGAGACCGGACGTGGTCGTGCACTTGCAGCCTGGCTGCACGGTGATGATCTTGAGCGGTTCGGTCCCGAGATTGGTCAGAGCCACCGAGCCATCGGAGCTTGAACCGGGAAGAACATCGCCCCAGTTCAGGATTCCAGGTGTGACACGTATCGGTGGCAGGGTCTGCACGGGAGCACGTCTCCCGGAGGTGGCATCAGCCTGGTTTTCTGAAGAGGATGATGGACCCTCACCACATCCAGAAAGGAGCATGCAGAGAACGGCTCCGATAACAACGAAAACACCAGCTTTTGTGACAGGACGATGGGTCGAAAGGGACTCGGTCATGGAGTTGTGATCCTGATGTCGTATCTGGAAGGCCATATGAAGGAGAGGAACGGAAACCTGTCGTGAAGAATACCTCGGGTCGTGGCGCATGCTGCATAAGACCGTTGAAACACGCCATTTGTCGGCTAAAAACAAGGCTCTGACGATCTGAACCGGGAATTTAATCATCAAATAAGCGCATTTGAGAATGCACTTTTTGAGATATGATGTATAGTACTGGGTGAAGAGGAAGTAGAGAGACTCTTCAAACGTTTCCGGAATACGGCTTTTTCGGAAACAGGTTGGAAAGTTCCGTCACTAGGAAAGAGAGTAGACTCCCACCTATGAACTAAATGGTTGCCGAAAGTGTGCACGCTTTTTATGCAGCCACGATCAACTTAAAACACTGATCGATAACGGACCCTTTTCCCTCCCTCCGCCCCCGGCCTTGTGCCGGGGGTCTTTTTTTTGCTTTCTGCCTGGCAAGTGAACCTCAAGAGAGCTCCCAGACATGAGACAACACGCAGATGACAGAAGCAGCCCGGGCTCGATGAAGTCGAGTCGACTCGTCAAGGACTAGTCATCACTGTCATAAAAGGTCTCGGTCTGCTCCCAGAGTCGCTCCAGTCGATCGATCCGAGAGTGAATCCCGCTCCCAAGCGCACCCGCCACTTCAAGCACGAGCAGCTCGGCAGCAAGCACCGCAGGGATCGAACTGTCGAAAGGCCCGACCGCCGGCACGTCCAGAGGGCACCAGCTTTCGGTGATCGATGCAAGCGGAGAAAGTGGACTGTCCGTGATTGAGACCAGGCAGACACCCATGTCACGGAGCGCTCGAGCCGCAAAAACACAGCTTTTCCTGTACCGAGTGAAATCAAAGACCACGGCAGCGTCTCGGTCCGTCGCTCCACTGAGATCACGTCCGAAATTATGGGGGTCGATGAGATGAACACCATCACGGACCATCGAAAGCCCACTCAGGAGTGCATGCGCACCAGCCCGTGATGTCTCACCTGAGAGAATCCAGACGCGTTCGGCATCGATGATCGGCCTTGCCAGTCGTTGCAGGGTCTCGGGGTCCAGAGTTGCGAAAGAAGTCTGAATCGCCTGCTCGATGTTGCCTTTGACATCGGTCTCCATGCCTTTGGGAAGGCGAATGCGCTGACCGGGCGTGGCAAGCTGATGGGCCAGACGCTCTCTGACCCACTTCCGAAGATCCGAATATCCATCGAAGCCGAGCTTGGTCGCAAACCGAACGATCGAGGGATGGCTCGTCTTGGCCTCCCGGGCGAGTTGCGAGACCGTTCCAAAGGCGATGAGGGTCGGATCCTCAAGAACGGCCTTGGCGATCCGTCGTTCAGTGGGAGTCAGGCGAATGCCGACCGCCGCTATGCGTTCCTCGATCGACAAAATCAGAATCCTTATTTGAATAGACTGTTTCAAACGAACAATCACAATGTACAATTCGTTACAGAGATTGCAAAGCATCTCACCGTCTTATCTGCAAATGGAGGGCACGGTACCCATGAAACTCGAATACACACCGACTGAACGCGAACGAGCTTTCCTCGATACCGTCACTGAGACCAAGCATGAACGGGAGATCGTCAACGGACTGAACCCCTTCTTCAAGGAAAAAGCTCCGGAAGACATGTTGACCTTCTACTCCAAGGATGAGGTCCTCAGTCTCAAGGTTCTCAAGGGGACCGATCGAGACGTCGAGAAACGCATGCCCGTCAAGATGACCAGGCACTACTACGATCTCGCCAAGAACAGCGAACCCATCCAGCGCATCGTGAAGCCGAGTGCCGCCGAGACCACGGATCTCACCGGGTCCGAGGACCCGGGAAACCAGATGGATTACAGCCCGGTCGAGGGCCTCCTGCACAAATATGAGATGGGCCTGATGTATGTGGTCTCGACATGCTCCGCACACTGCAGATTCTGCTACCGCGAGGAACTGATCGCCCGCAAGGAAGTCGCTCGCCAGGACGGAACTGTCGCCAAGAAAGGCATGGCGAAGATCCCCGAGATCACCGCCTACATCCGGGAACACAACAAACTCGTCGCAGCCAATGGCGGACTGCATCCGGAAACAGGCCGTGAAAAACTGAGAGAGATCCTTCTTTCAGGGGGCGATCCGATGGTGCTGAACAATGCGAAGATCGCGGCATGGCTTTCAGCACTCGCGGAATCAGACGTCGAATCCATCAGAATCGGCACCAAGGAGATGGCGTTCTATCCCAAGCGTTTCGATGAAGCGTTTCTTTCGATGCTGGATCGATTCCACGAGACCTACCCGGAAGTCGCATTGAACTTCATGCTGCACTTCGAGCATCCGGACGAGATCCTCGCCAAGGGCGATGACGGGGAATACATCAAGAACGAGCAAGGCTTCTACCAATGGGTGCCCGACACCGGGAAGGCGATGCGTGGCCTCGTCTCACGCGGCTGGGTCACCGTTCAGAATCAGACTCCGATCATCAAGGACATCAACGACGACGTCATGTCCTTGCGGACATTGCAGCGGGAGTTCAAGCGAGCCGGCGGAGAGAATCACTACTTCTTCTGTGGCCGTGACATCGTCGCCTACAAGGCCTTCAACGTCCCGATCGAAACGGCATGGACGACGCTCAACGAATCGCAGAAGCTGCTGTCCGGAATCGAAAACCATGCTCGCCTTTCGATCACGCACTACAAGGGCAAGACCGAAGTCAACGCGGTGACAAACGAACCGATCCCCGGACTTGCAGGCAGCGAGAACGGCGTGGTCATCTTCAAACTTCTTCGCAACGCGCTCAGTGCGCCAGACCGTGGCAAGGTCTGCATCGTCGGTCGCAACCCGGATGCGGTGTGGTTCGATGATTACGAGGATCGCGTCCTTTTCGACGAAGCGGGCCTCTTCGACTACAAGCGGATCGAAAAAGACGAGGTGTCCTCAGCCGCCGTCGCCACCTCCATCCCTCAGACAGGATGCGGATGAACGACAAGCGGGTCCTCAATGCAGCTCGTGCGGTCGCTGACATCACCGATGGCTCCAGCATCATGGTCGGTGGTTTCGGCGAGGCGGGAAGCCCGATCGAACTGATCCACGCACTCATCGACCAGGGTGCTACTGATCTCACGGTGATCAGCAACAACGCGGGAAGCGGAGAGGTCGGACTGGCGGCACTTCTCAAGGCACGCAGAGTATCGAAGGTCATCTGCTCGTTTCCGAAGTCGATCAATTCGACGGTCTTTCCTGAACTGTACGAAGAAGGCTTCACGGAGCTCGAACTCGTCCCTCAGGGCACCCTGGCGGAACGCATCCGTGCGGGAGGAGCAGGTGTTCCCGCCTTCTACACACCGACGGCCGTCGGCACGCTTCTGGCCGAAGGGAAGGAGATCCGCGAATTCAATGGACGGCGATATCTGCTTGAAATGGGACTCACCGCGGACTTCTCGCTCATCAAGGGGCACGAAGCGGACAGCCATGGCAACGTGATCTACAACAAGACGGCGAGAAACTTCGCACCGATCATGGCGATGGCCGCGAACACGACCATCGTTCAGGCGAGAAAGGTGGTGGAACCGGGAGTCATCGATCCCGAGGTCGTCATCACCCCGGGAATCTTCGTGGATCGAGTCGTGGAAGTCTCTGATCCCGCTCATGAATCTCAACTGATCGCGGCGGGAGTGACCTACCAATGACCCAATACACCGATATCAGCGGTTGGTCTCGGGAGCAGATGGCACAACGCCTCGCACAGGACATCCCCGACGGAGCCTACGTGAATCTGGGAATCGGCATTCCGGAATTGGTCACTCGCTTCGTACCGGAAGGCAGAGAGTTCATCTACCACACCGAGAACGGACTGCTCGGCATGGGGCCATCCCCCGCCGAAGGAGATGGGGATCCGGAACTGATCAATGCCGGAAAACGTCACGTCACGGCAAATGACGGCGCCGCCTTCTTCCATCATGCAGACAGTTTCGCGATGATCCGAGGCGGGCACCTTGACCTGAGCGTGCTTGGAGCCATGCAAGTGGCACAAGACGGTGATCTTGCGAACTGGTCGACTGGAAAGCCGAATGCCATCCCGGCCGTGGGCGGCGCGATGGATCTGGTCGCAGGCGTGAAGCAGGTGTTCGTCATCACCCAGCATTGCACGAAATCGGGCGAGCCCAAACTCGTTGAATCGTGCACTTTCCCCCTCACAGGACAAAATGTCGTCGACCGGATCTACAGCGACCTGGCGGTGATCGATGTCACACCGGAAGGCTTCCGCGTCGTGGAACTCTGCCCAGGAGTGGATTTCAAAACAGTTCAAGAACTCACAGGCGCCCCACTGCTGCCTGCAAACCAGTAGGAAAGTTCAGGATCTCATGACTGCTCCGTTGGATTCCAAATCAAGTCACACACACAGCGCCGAACTCTTCGATCGAGCCAGAAGGGTCCTTCCCGGAGGCGTCAGCCGAAACACGGTCTTGCGACAACCTCACCCCGCCTATGCGGCCTTCGGGGAGGGTTGTCGTCTGACCGATCTCGATGGAAACACACGCATCGACTTCTCGAACAACATGGCCTCGCTCATCCACGGACATGCATACCCCCCGATCGTCGATGCCGTGACCGAACAGCTGGAACGCGGGACTGCGTACATGATGGCCACGGAGTCCGAGGTCAGCTATGCCGAACACATCTGCTCGAGAAATCCGGGATTCGAAAAGGTTCGATTCGTGAACTCCGGAACCGAAGCGATCATGGTCGCCATCAAGGCATCTCGCGCCTTCACCGGTCGCACCAGAATCGCGAAGGTCGAAGGGGCATACCACGGTGGATACGACTATGCCGAGGTCAGCCAGACGCCAAAACCTGAGAACTGGGGCAGCATAGATCGCCCCAACAACGTTCCCCTGGTACATGGAACCCCTGATTCTTCACTTGAGAACGTGGTCATCATCCCCTTCAACGATGTCGATCGTGCGCTGGCCATACTCGATGAAAATGCAGCCGATCTGGCCGGGGTGGTCATGGATCCGATGCCCCACCGCGTCGGTCTCAATCCAGTCGAACCAGAATTTCTTGAGGCGATTCGTTCATGGACCAGAAAGAATGGAACACTCCTCGTTCTCGACGAAGTCATCACTTTCCGGTCGACCTACGGCGGCCTGCAGATGAATTATGACGTCGAGGCCGACCTCACCGCGATGGGAAAGATGATTGGAGGCGGATTCCCCGTCGGTGCGGTGGCTGGTCGCGCCGATGTCATGGATGTGATGGACCCCAACGGAACAAACTACGTCTTTCCACATTCAGGTACCTTCTCCGCCAACCCCATCAGCATGGTTGCCGGGCATGCCGCGATGAGGCACTTCGACCAGAACGCGGTCGAACGGCTGAACACCCTGACGGAGCGAGCCCATCAGGGCATCTCGGAAGCGGCGCGAAGGACGGGCGCAAGAGCCTGCGTCACCGGCGGAGGATCGATCCTGCGGGTTCACATGAAGGAACGGCCGCCGAGAAACTTCAGAGAGGCCTTTCTGAACTCGGATGAGAATGTTCGCCTGAAGGCTCTCCTCGACCATCTGTTCGAGGCGGGATTCATCATGATCAACACATGCACCGCGATGATGTCGACTCCGATGACCGAGGTTGAAATCGATGCTCTGGTCAACGCCTGTGGAGAGGGATTCGAGAAGATCTCGAAGATGCCCTGAGGAAGGATCGATCAGTCTCGTTCGAAGACCGTCGCCAGCCCCTGCCCCACTCCGACGCAGAGAGACGCCAGACCGTGTTTCACGTTTCGTCGTCTCATCTCATGAACCAGAGTCGTGACCAGCCGCGCTCCGGTGCAGCCCAGTGGATGCCCCATTGCGATCGCTCCACCATTGACATTCACACGCTCCTCGTCGAGACCGAGTTCCCGACAGCATGCAACGGCTTGCGCCGCGAAAGCTTCATTGAGTTCGACAAGCCCGACATCGTCAAGTCTGAGGCCCGCACGTTCGAGCACCTTGGTGACCGCAGGAACGGGACCGATCCCCATGGATGATGGAGCCACCCCAGCGGAGGCGCTGGCACCGACATACGCAAGAGGCTCGAGTCCCATCTCCCTGGCTCGTTCGGATTCGATCAGCAGGAGCGCGGCGGCACCGTCATTCACTCCGGAGGAGTTTCCGGCAGTCACGCTCCCTCGATCGTCTTTCGCGAATGCAGGTCGCAATCCCGCCAGAGCCTCCAACGTGGTGCCAGGGCGAGGATGCTCATCAACTTCCACGAGAATCGGGTCCCCCTTTCGTCGGGGGACTTCAACCGGGATGATTTCGTCGGCGAACAGATCCTTTTCATGAGCCACGGCCCAGCGCTGCTGGCTTTGCAACGCGAATCGATCCTGATCCTCACGACTGATTCCGTAGGTTCGAGCGATGTTTTCCGCGGTGATTCCAAGAGGATCGGTATGACCCATCTCCTTCATGCGCTCATGAACGAAACGCCATCCAATGGAAGTGTCGTAGAGTTCCTGCGTGCGCCCATAGGCGTTTTCAGATTTGCCGAGGACATAGGGCGCTCGGCTCATGGATTCGACCCCCCCCGCGATGAAGATATCGCCGTGTCCTGATTCGATCATCCTCGAAGCGATGTTGATGGCCTCAAGGCCTGATGCACACAACCGGTTGACGGTGGCACCGGGAACGGTCTCGGGAAAACCGGCAAGCAATGAGGACATTCGCGCGACATTTCGGTTGTCTTCGCCCGCTTGATTGGCGGCACCGAGATAGATGTCGTCGATCATCGATGGATCGAGTCCGGTCCGATCGATCAAGGCACGGAGCACGTGCGCCGCAAGATCATCAGGTCGGACACTCGCAAGAGATCCTCCGTAGCGACCGATGGGAGTTCGAAACGCGGCGACGATGGCTGTTTTTCTCATGACCTAGTGTACTCAGGCACCGGCACACGGCGGGTCATCGATGCTCTTTTTCACCAAGTGCAGGCGCCCTCGGAGCCAGGCTCATCGATGCCTGACCCACCAGAGACGCCAGATCAGAAACAGAGGCCAGAACACATGAAGACCGAAGTCAAGGCCTCCCATGAGATAGGAATCACCGGGAACACCATCTGCGGCCAGTGCTCGATAGATGTCCCATGAGGAGATGATGGCGAAGAGCCCGAAACACAGGGAGCTGAGCGCCCAGATCAGAACAGGCTTGAAGAACCGCTCGCGACGGGCGGCGAGAAGGCACCCCAACACGATTCCTGACAAAGAGAAACCCAGCCTGATCCAGGCCAGAGTCGCCAGGAACCAGAGCTCGGGAAGATCCTTCACGAGCTCCTTGACGATGGTGCCCTCGCTGAAATCACCGATGTTCACGGCACCACCACTGATGACGTTGAAAAACTTACCGACATGCATCGCGGCTCCATGCTCGTAGATGCGATGACTGATCCCCATCAAGACTTCGGCGAAAGATCCCATCAGAATGGCGAAACCGGAATCGAAGATCGAAAACAGAATCAGGATCGTTGCCAGGACTGGAATCCAGCAACGACAGTCAATGGAATCGTTCTCTCTGGAGGTGGACATGGATCAGCCCTTCGTTTCTTCGCCGAATTGAGTGAATGAACAATTCGGATGGTGCCGGATACTGAAATGGAGGTCGTACGTCAGGATGCTAGAGGATGAAAACTGTTCACGCCATTCTGAGAGGGAGATTCGCCGCAGCGCTGGCGGGTTTCACCTGCCTTTCGTACCATCATCAGGACAGGCCTTCTGTTAGGCCATGAAAAACAATCCCACCGGATGGTGACAGGAGTCTCCAAGTGAAGGCAAGCGATCTTCGAAATGGCATGGCGATCAAGGTCTCGGGACAGATCAACGTGATTCTGAACACGGAACATGTCAAACCTGGAAAAGGCCCCGCCTACGTCCAGGTCAAGACGAAGAACATCGAATCCGGGTCGGTTCTCGAAAAGAGACTTCGTTCGGTTGAGGAAGTCGATCAGGTGGACATCGATCGCAGGGCCATGGAATACCTCTACAACGATGGCTCCGGATACGTGTTCATGGACGGCCAGACCTTCGACCAGATGACTCTCTTCGCTGAACTTGTCGGTGATGAAATGGGTTTCGTGAAGGCGAACACGGAGATCACGGTGCTGGTCTGCGAAGGACGCCCGGTCGCCATAGAGCTTCCGAAGACCGTTGATCTGGAGGTTTCAGACACTCCGCCGGGCATCAAGAATGCGACCGCAACCAATCAGCTGAAGGAAGCCACTCTGGAAACGGGCCTGAAAACCCGCGTTCCACCCTTCATCAACATCGGTGACAAAGTCAGAATCTCGACCGATGACGGCTCCTACAACCAACGAGTCAACGACTGACTCCACCGACATTCCATGGCCGGCGGCGACCCATTCAAGCATCGTCCGAGGCTGGCAGAACGCCAGCCAAGGCGCGGTTGGCCACCTTTGCAAGCACTGAGAAGACCACGATCAAGGTGACCACTCCGATGATGAGTGGAAGAACGCCCTTGTCCTGCATGAAGGCCTGAATGTCCTTGGACCCATCAGCGGCGGCGGCGGCGGCAAATCCACAGGCGATCGCGGTCCGGGGCGTCATACCCACGAAGGTTCCCGCGAGATAGGGCGCGAGCCTCGCTCCCCCAGCGGACATCGCGAGATTGGTGAGACTGAACGGCGAATTGGGAGGGATTCTGATCAAGGTCACGATCCCGAAGGTCTTCCAGAAACCCTGTGCGAGAAAGGCATGTCGAACTGCAGACCATCGTGGCTTGCGATCGATCCAGCGGGCGACCGAATCTCTGGAAACCAGACGACAGATCAGCCAGCCGATCGCCGAACCACCTGTGAAGCCGATGAGAGCGGCAGGCGTTCCCAGCCAGAAACCGAAGACCCAACCACCCAGGATGGCCTGCGCATAGGTCGGCAGAATTCCAAGCCCGCAACAGACCATGAAGCAGGCGGCATAGATCAGCAACCCGTACAGCTGGACGGACGTGCCACCAAGAACGATCTCAGGACCACCGAAGGTCCTGAGCCAATCACCAATGGCACCGATCTCGGCGATGATCCAGAAACCCAGCAGTGGCGGCAGCGCGACCCAGCAGATTCCCAGAATGGTCGACCCGATCAGACGCCGTCTTTCCGACGCTGGGTCCAGTTCCTGATTTTCCATGACAACTCCGGGTAAGCGATCAAAGAGCGACTCTTGCACGCAACGCCGACTGAATCAGTCGGTGGGAGTCTCCTCGACCGGGATGGACGGCGCCAATTCGACCATCTCGACGAGATCCGCATCGACTTCTCCTTCTTCCACAGGATCAAGAAGCTGGTGCATCTCCGCGAAGAATTCATCCAAGGCCGCATGTGCTCTGACCGGGATCATCCGGTTGCGGACTGTTCCAGTGACCGCCGGAGGAATCGTCCGCTCGAGAACAAATTGCATGTTGAGCATCTCGATCTGCCTCTGTACGTTCCCACCATCATCATGAAAATCTCGTTTGAGTCGGCGATTGATCTCGATTCGATCGTAGTTGGGATCAAGCCAGACGTTGTTCTCCAGGAGGATCCAGTTTTCATACTGCGGCTCCTGAGCGACGGTCGCCATCACGGTCCAGACCTGCTCGGGGGATCGACCGGGAAAGAACTCGGATTTGGAGGTACAGCCAGCCAGAAAGGCAATGGCGAGACAGGTGATCTTGGCGGCAAGTCCTGAAAGAGGCATCATTCGCTCCGTGCTCGAAGGGTTTGAACTGATCACACTATCGGAGCAATCAGCTTCGGAGAATGCGAAAACCCGTGAACTCGTCAGTTCCTGCGAGTTCTCGGCGATGAATTCGATCGACATGACCGGGAAGCGAGCATTCAATCTGCTCAAGCCATGCCTCGAGAGCCTCAAGAGGGCCTCGAATATGAGCTGTCACGGTCCCTTGTGGATCATTTCTGACCCATCCGGCGAGGTCGTGATGCCGAGCGTGTCGCGCTGCAGTGAATCGAAAACCAACTCCCTGAACATGTCCATGAAAGACCACCTGCTCGCTACGAAGCGCATGAGATGTCATTGAGCGAGCTCCGGAAGATGTCAGTCCTCGAGACTCGCCTCGGGAAGCTGGGCATTGTGATGAACCGCCTGCACATCGTCATGGTCATCGAGAACATCGATCAGGCGAAGAATCTGCCGAGCGACCTTTTCATCGCACTGAACCATGGTCTGGGGAGTCCAGGTGAGTTCCGCGTTCTCAAGGGCGAGATCGGCGGCTTCAAGTGCATCCTTCAACATGAGAAAGTCGGCAGGTGCACAGGTGATCTGCCAATGACCGTCCTCCTCCGTCACATCATCCGCTCCTGACTCGAGCGCGAGCTCCATCAGAGCGTCCTCGCTGATCGCATCGGATGCGATGAAGATCAGTCCCTGATGAGTGAATCCGAATGAGACCGAACCGGACTGGCCGAGCTTGCCATTGTTCTTGTCAAAGGCTTCGCGGATCTCCGGAGCCGCCTTCTGAGGATTGGAGATGAGCGTATCGACCAGAATGGCGACACCACCCGGGCCGTACCCTTCGTACCTCACCTCTTCGAAGCGTTCCGCGCTTCCGTCGAGGCCTGCACCTTTCTTCACCGCCTTGGCGATGTTGTCCTTGGGCATGTTGGCGGCCTTGGCGGCATCGATTGCATACCGAAGAGTCACGTTGTATTCAGGATCCGCACCGCCCTGCTGTGCTGCCACGATGATCGCCCGGGAACATTTGGACCAGAGCTTGCCACGTTTGGCATCCTGGCGCCCTTTGCGATGCCTGATGTTGGCCCATTTACTGTGTCCTGCCATGGACTGGATCCTTCCGCTGGTCGATCACCTCGAGATGACGATCACTTTCGTGAGGCCTTCTTCTTGGCCGCCTTCTTGGCAGACTTCTTCGTGGTCTTCTTTGAAGCCTTGGCGGTCTTCCTGGCAACCTTCTTGGTCGGCTTCAACGTCACCACATCCTCCAAGGCACGTGGTCTTGCGGAGCAACGCGGGGTCGACTTCCGACTCTATGACGTGATCTATGATCTGACCGACGACGTCGAAAGGGCGGCGGCCGGTCTGCTCGACCCAGAGCTGAAGCTCGAAGTCAAGGGTCATGCGGAGGTCCGCGAGGTCTTCAAGGGGTCCAAGGTCGGCATGATCGCCGGATGTTACGTCACCGATGGATCCGTCGAGCGGAATCTTCAGATTCGTGTCACACGTGATGGAATCGTCGTCGAATCTGATCGTCGACTTGAACAGCTGAAGCGTTTCAAGGATGACGCCAAGGAAGTCAAGTCCGGCATGGAATGCGGAATGAAGATCGAAGGGTACGACGACATCAAGGTCGGCGACGTCCTCGAGTGTTACAAGACGATTGAAGTCGCAAGGACTCTGTGATCCCGACAATGAGCGAGCCATTCGGAAAAACCCGAGGTCGGTACGGACCCGGCAATGAAACGGGCGAGCCTTCCATCAGGACGGCCAAGGTGGCCTCCACGGTTCGAAAGGCCGTGCAGGAAGCGCTCTCTCGTGGCCTTGGAGACCCTCGTATTCGCGGTCTGGTTTCAATCACGTCGGTGGATGTCTCGCCTGATCTTGCCACTGCCCGGATACGTATCACCGTGATGCCGGAGCAGCATGAATCCACCGTCCTTCGTGGTCTCAGCTCCGCGAACGGACGTTTTCGACGGGAGATCCAGCGGACGACCCGTCTCAGACGTGTTCCCCGGATCACATTCGAAATTGACAAGACTCTCAAACGTCAGGCAGCGATTGAGTCACTGCTTGAAGATCCAAAACAAAATGACCCGGAGGTCGGTGAATCGTGAAGAACGGTGTTGCAGATGTTGCCAAGCTCATGAAGCTCGTCAAGAAGGTCGGTGCCAAGGATCCGGTTCCATCGGCAGGTCCTTCTTCCGATGGGAACGATCCCATCGAAGTCCTCGTCTACAGTTTCCTTCTCTGGGAAGCGACGGCCAAGCAGGCTGACGATGCCATGGACAAGATCAGGAATTCAATCGTGGATTTCAATGATCTCCGTGTCTTTCTTCCCAACGAGATCGTCTCCCTGATCGGATCCCGTTATCCATTCGCTCTCGAGCGGGCGAAACGCATGAAGACGAGTCTTCATTCGATCTACCTGGCACAGCACGCTGTGTCTCTTGATCATCTTGCATCAGCAGGAAAGCGGGAGGCGAAGGCACTGATCGAAGCGCTTGAAGGGATTCCCCCGTATGTCTCGGCAAGAGTCCTGCAGCGTTGTTTCAACGTGCATGTGATTCCCGTCGATGATCGCTTGGTCGATCTTCTGATCGAAGCGAAGGTGCTCAGCGAGATCGTCGATTCCGGTGAACTCTCGAGCTGGATGTCGCGTCAGGTGAAGAGCGCTGATGGGCACGCATTCGAGGCGACGATTCGCGGTTTCGTGGATGATTCTCCGAAGCCTCCCCGGCGACCCACGCCCAAACCCGTGAAGAAGCCTGAACCCGTGGAGGTCGTCGAGGAACCCGTTGCCGAAACCGCGAAGCCCGCTTCCAAGAGGGCTTCTGCCAAGTCGGAGAGGGCATTGAAGAAGGTTCCTTCTTCAGTGAAGAAGGCCGCGGCCAAGAAAGCAGCTTCCAA
>CABYSN010000015.1 GCA_902521645.1 Planctomycetota bacterium | reverse complement strand
CTCGATTCGCTTCACGATCAGCGACGTACCCGATTGTCCGAGATCTTCGGGGAGGAGACGGATGAACTGGTTCAAGCCGGTCGATTGGCGGTGTCAGGCGATGAGGGTGACGACATTCCAGGTGGGATCAACCCCGCACGGTTGCGAAGGAAGTTGATCGATGATGCATTGGATGCGGAGCGTGCGGGATCATTCGGGCTCGCAGCCGAACTGGCGAAGACCGCGATGTCCCTTGAATGGATCGTTGATGACCGGACGATGATGGAGGAGGTTGTCGAGTCTCCGATCGAGATCGCCGGAAGGAATGATGATCGCGTGAAGAACATTCGGATGGTCGACCCGATGATCGCGGCGCGGATGGTCGATCCGGACTCCGAAATCGAAATGTCCGACGATCTCGAAGTCCCGGGCGATCGTTCCGGGAATCAGGTCATCACCACCCGTCAACGGATCATGAACACGGCCAGGGCCATCGAGTACTTCGAAGATCTTCATGTCACCGGGATGGATCGTTCGATCATGCACGAAGCGGGGTCGGAGGAACTCGGCAAGGTCACTCGGTCTCTCGTCCGAGAAGGACATCCGATTCCCGATGCATTTCTGCAGTTCATCGAGAACGATCTTCAGAAATATCAAAGCGGCCGTACCGTGGATCTCCTGGTCGCACTCGATTCGGCACAGACGAAGCTTGCCGGTGAGTCACTGCCTGAATCATTCTCGATGCGGGTCTTCGGTGATGGTGCCGCAAGCGCACTCGACAAGCAGACCTCCGTGATATGGCCGAGTGAATTCGATCAGTACTTGAAATCAAGTGGTCGGGGCTATCGTGGAATAGGGGTCCGCATTGAAGATGGTGCGAAAGACGAAATGGTCTTGAGGCCGCACCACGGTGGTCCGGCGAAACAATCCGGAGTCAAGGATGGTGACGTGCTTCTTGAGGTGGAGGGAGTGCCCATCGATGAACTGGGAGCGATCGGTTTCGCCGATGTGGTCGACGAGGAGGGGAGGAAACGGGTCGAGATCCTGGTCAGACATGAAGATCTGACATTGGAGACGATCGAGATACCCCTTGGTCGGGTCAAGAACCTGAACGTGACCGGTTGGCGACAGATCGGGTTGGATGAAGATGGTTTTCCGATCTGGTGGTGGCTGGCGGACGATGCACGGAGAATCGGCTACCTCAGACTGCAACGCTTCGCAGCGGGAGGCGCCCATGACGTACGCCGAGCTCTGAAGAGAGCCCAGGAACAGGCGCGCGAATGCGGTGGAAGACTCGAAGGCCTGATCCTCGATCTTCGATCAAACCCCGGAGGGCAGGTCGTCGTCGCCGAGGAGATCACCAACCTTTTCATGGGTACCGGACAGGTCTTCCAATCGGTGGGAAGAGATGGTTCCATCGAGATCGAACATGCGGACCGAAGACACGCCGAACTCGAGGGCCTGCCTCTGGTGATTCTGGTCGATGAAAACTCGGCAAGCGCCTCGGAACTTGTTGCAGGGTTGCTCAAGATGAATGACCGGGCAATCGTTCTGGGTGAAAGGACCTTCGGAAAGGGATCCGTGCAGGGGCTCGTCCCCGCCGCGACTTCGGATTGTCTGGTCCGGGTCACGATCGCCTGGTATCAGCTTCCAGAGGAAGACGAATCCACCACGAAATGGCGGTTCGTCGATCGGGAGACCTCCCCCCGGGACTGGGGCGTTGAACCCCACATCAGAATCTCGACGTCCATCGATCAGACAAAGGACATACTCGACGCCCGTTCGATGTGGTATTCCGGACAAGGAAGAGACATCCCACCTGACGAGAACGCCGTCGAGGAGATTCCGGATCCTGCGACCGAACTGGCCATCGGACTGCTTCGATCGAAAATCAACACCCTCCTCGAAAACTGAGAGTCGCGACCGGATTCGAATCAGCGAGTCAGATCTTCAGCGCGAAGAGAGCCCTGTCTGGATCGCGTCGCTTCACGTACTTCAGAAACCATCGAGGGCGTGATCGCCGAGGATTGATTGCCCCAGGCGTGACGGACGTATGTCAATACAGCCGCGACATTCTCATCGGATCCGAGATCAACGGGGGGCATCGTCTGTTGATAGCGAAGTCCACGCACGGTGATGGGGCCCTCGAGACCGTGCAGAACGATTGAAATGAGTTTCGAGGGGTCGCCACGAACGTATTCGCTGTCCGCGAGCGGGGGATAGACGGGATACAGTCCGCGTCCATCGCCCTGGTGACAGGAAAGACAGTTCAGATAGAGTCGACGACCGCGTGAAAGCACCGAATCAGGATCGTTGAAATCGAGGACCGCTTCTGAGGATTCATCCAGATATCCGTTTCGTTGCGACCAGATGAGATGGTCGTCGACCGAGCGCGCACGAGCCACGGTCGGAGAAGGCGCTTCGGAGAGAAACTCCGGCCATCCGATGGGCGGTCCCGAGATGCGCACCTTTCGTGGAGTCCGGGAACCCAGTTCCATTCGAGAAGCGAAACGATCGATCACGAGACGTCGCTGCCACGCACGATCCCCGGAACACCCCACGGCGAAGGCCAGAAGACCCGCCGCCGCCTCGTGGTCGAAACTGCGCAGAATCTGATCCACCGCATCCTGAAGAACGGCGCGATTCGCCGCCGAGGGTTCTCGGAGAATGCTGCCAGCGGACGCTTGATCGAGGAGGTCGATCTGACGTCCGGCAAGAGATGATCGAAGCGCTGAACGAATCGCAGGCGACGAGGGATTTGAAGAGAACCCCTCCAGCAGAACCTCGAACATCCGGGGATCCTCGGAAGCGGCGACCGACAACATGGCTTGAACGCGTACATATTCGTCTTCATCACTCAAGGATGAACGACAGTGATCAAGAAGATCGGAATGACCCAGAACGGCTTCCGAGATCCGAAGTCCGGAACGACGCATGATCGGATCCGGATCGGAAGAGGCGGCGTTCAGATCGTCGACACCGATCACGCCAAGGGCGTGAAGCGTCCAGAGTCCTCGGATTCTCTCGTCGACATGAGATGATCCCGCCATCATCTCTCGTATCCGAGGTGCGAATGAGACCAGTTCTCTTTCGATGATCAGTCTTTGAGCGTTGTCCCTGACCGTGCCGTTTCGATCGAAGAGTCGCGGGACGAGATCATGGTCCTGAAGACTCTTCAGATCGACGATCCCACGTGGCGAATCATCCTCCGGAACGATTCTCCAGATCCGCCCGAGGGCGGCGGGTTTTTCAAGACCACGCTCCTCGACCTGGCGCCTGAGAAAGGTCGTCATGTAGATTCGATGCTGGATGATCCCCCGATACATGTCGCAGATGTAGAGCGCCCCATCGGGACCGGTCATGGCCTGTACCGGTCGAAATCGCTCGTCGGTGGACGTGAGAAATTCGATCGGGTCGTCGACGGGATCGGCCCTGATGGCTCCATCATCGGATTCGGAGACGTCGAATCTCTTGACGAGGTTCCCGGCGACCTCGCAGACGAAAAGGTCCCCGCGAACATCCTCACCGAGCAGATCGTCGCGATAGACGCCGGGACCACAGGCGCCGGTGAACGAGGTGAGGCGACCGGTTTCGTCGAGGACATTCTTTTGATAACCACGATTCACGCCCGGAGTGCGCATCGCGGGACGTACCCGCTTGCTCGTGGCAACGGCGACGCCGACACCATGGAAACCATTCTGATGTTCGTTTCGCACCGCGTAGTGTTTCGGAAAAAGATCGACCAGAAGCGGTTCCGAATTGGGCGAGTACCAGCACCGACCGAAGTCGTCGATCGCGACACCCCATTGCCCGTGCGGACGGACCCGTTGGATGTCTAAGGAACGACCCTTCTCGCCGAGACGATATCGGTGCGGATGCTGCGAACATTCAAGCCACCCGTCGATGCCCCAGGCGAGTCCGTTGCCTGCATGTTCAGGGTTCTCTATGCCACCGAATCCGGACGCGAGGACGTGGATGTCGTCCGCTCGGTGATCTCCATCGGTATCCCGTGCATGAACGAGGTGAGGCGGTTCGACGAAGAGAATGCCGTCATGTGCGGGAGCGATGGCGCGTGGGAGGATGAGATTCTCGAGAAATGGGATCGAACGATCCATCACTCCGTCGTCATCATCATCGAACAGGACCACGATCCGACCGGTGGGTCGGCTCTCGTCGCTTCCGTCGATGTCGTTCATGTAACCACGCATCTCGACCACCCACAATCGTCCCGATGCGTCGAAGGACATCGCGACAGGATCCTCGATGAGGGGTTCAGACGCGACGAGTTCTATCTTGAAACCAGGGGAGAGGGCGAAGGTGTCGAGCTCCTCCATGGCGGAACGGGCCGGTGAGACGGGACGTTCGAACGCCTCGGGGAGTGGTGGTTGTTTCTCTCCTTGGCGATCACCTTGTTGCGCATGCACCGACGTCGTGATGACGGTCAAACACAACAGGAAGATGGTCGGAAACCGGGGCATGTCATGATTCTAGGGCAGAGCATGCCGGATGCATCCCGGGAAATCATCGATCAGCCATGCGGATATCCGTTCATCCACTTGGAGGAAGGGGGTATTCTTGAGCCATGAGCACATCAGAAGGCCTCCGAAACGTGATGATCTGTCTTGTTCTTCCAGTCGCTTTCGATGTCGGTTCACAATCGCTCGCCGGCCAGGACGTGTCCGGTCGGATGCCGCCACTGAAGAACGATGCGTCCATGGTGCCGTTGCTTCCGGAGCGGGGTTTGAGCGGGTGGAACATCGTCTCCGGAGATGCCACCATCGAATATGAGAACGGCGAACTCCGTGGATACGATGCAGGGGATCGAAACGCCTTCCTCATGAGTGATCGGACATGGGGTGATTTCATTCTGGAAGGTGATGTCCTCATCGAACCGGGTGGCAACTCGGGCTGGCAGATCAGAAGCGGAATCGACGATCCGGACGACCCCGGGAGTCGACTGCGCGGATATCAAGTTGAGGTCGAAACCACCGATCGCAGGTGGTCGGGGGGAATCTACGAAGAGGGACGAAGAGGGTGGCTCGATCCATTGATCGATGATGAAGAGGCGAGGTCGGCGTTCAGGGTGGGGGAATGGAATCACTACCGGATAGAGGCCGATGGCATCCACCTGCGTACATGGGTCAATGGCGTGCCGTGCGGAGATCTTCTGGACCTTGCGAAGCTCGAAGGCCATCTCGCTTTCCAGGTGCATACCGGAACATGCGACGTCCGCTGGCGTCGACTCAGGATCATCGATCGTGGACGCGCTCGATTCGTACAAGGCGGCTCGTGGAAGACGGATCCGAAAGGCCCCGCTGAATCATTTCGATTCATCCCGCCGGACCGCACATCGACGTTGCGATTCGTGTACCAGGCGGATGGTGAAACGACCCTGACGATCATGGACCGGGAGGGAACGACCATCGCCACTCTGGCGCTGCATGAAGAGACCCCTTTTCTGTCGGGAAAGGGATCGTCTTCCAGATTCCCGGAAGTGGTTCCGGGAGCGGGGGTCAAGATCAGAAATGACGAAAGGAACGAGCTTGTCATCGATCTTCATCAAGGAAGACTCACTGTGTTGCGTGATGGCATGGTCATCATGAAACGCTGTGATCTGGATGGCTCTCGGATCGGCTCCCTGCAGATGACTGGCCCGAAGGATCAGGAAGGATCGATCAGGGTCGACCCCGTTCAGTGCCTCATGAAGGACACCAAGGACAAGGAGAACGAGAAATGAAAAAAGACGAATACACCGATTCAGGAATGCTGGAGCGCTCACGTGACCTCTGGAGACTCATCGCCCTGGGGATGATCTGCCTGGTTGGGGGTGCGATGCTGATGGCTGCATCGGGAAATGATGGCCCCAATTCTGCGCAGAGAGTGCAGGATTCGCCGAATCAGGACAATGGCGGTTTCGTGGCCGTGGTGCTGGAACCCAACAAGGGGTCGGGTCGATGGGCATCCACCTTGCTGGCAGTGAAGGGAAACGGAGAGATCTTCTATCTGGACACGTCCCGACCGAACACGAACTGGGCACCGTACATGTACAGCCCGGGTTTCAGAAATCGATGAGACGTGCAACGACGTGCTTCAGGAATGGACACTTCAAATCACTCAGACGATGATGGGCGAGTCATGACAAAGCCACAAAGATCAACCAGACGGTCCGTGAACCCACCGGAAGGCGAACAGCCACCGAAGGAGCTCAAAGGACGTCCACAGAATCTGGCGGAAGTCGAATCGATTCTGGATGAAATAGAGAATCTGGTCTCGAACAAGGGGAAGGACTCCGAGGAAACCGCGGTCTCAACGCCTGTCTTCGAAGACAAGGGACTTCCGAAAGTCGGCGTTGAAAGCCATGACGAATCGGATCCGGACATCGGACGCCTCGAGGAGGAACTCCATTCGGCGATCGCCACTGAATTTGAAAAGCGATCGGATGAGAAGATCCGCAAGAATGAAACGGATCATTCCATCCCGGAGGATGAGATCACCAGACTTGCAGAGGTGTTCGAGGAAGCGGAGGAAAAACAGTCCCGGTCCGGAAGAACACCTCGGCACGAAATTCCCCTGCATGTCGAAACGGATCCTCAAGGTGAAGGGGAATCGATCCAGGAGACGTCACGAAACGGGGATGACTCGCTCATTCTCCGATTTCTGACGAGACCGATGCGAAACCTGACACCAGGCATGCGGCTCGCCGTCAACATCACCGCGATCACGCTTGCCTTGTGGGTTCCGATCATCTGGCTGATTGCCATGAACGGTGGTTTCGGACCACAAGGCGCGATGACCGGAATCGATCCTGATCCGATCACCACCGAGATCTCGATTCCAGAACCGGGAAAAAACCCGGTCGAATCCCCCTGAACAACGTGAGATCAAATGAACCCTCCATTGAGACGGTTCTTTTGAAATGACGCATTCATGCGGAACGGATGACGGCCGTGAACCCATTGGAGTTTTCAAATGACTGAACATGGACATCCGAAGGAAAGAATCGATCTCTCATCCAAGCTTGGATCGTTCGATGAAACGTGGTCACCAAAGATCATCGCCGCACTGAACGGTCAGGAAGTGAAGCTTGTGAAAATCGAAGGGTCTTTCGACTGGCACAGTCACCCCGAGGAGGATGAACTGTTCCTCGTTCTCGATGGTTCTTTCATGATGGAATTCAGAGATCGCACCGTCGAGATGAAGCAGGGACAGATGATCGTTGTTCCAAGAGGGGTCGAGCACAGACCTGTGGCAGAAAAGAGGTGTTCTGTGCTTCTTTTCGAGCCCGCTGGTCTCATGAACACCGGCGATGCGGGATCAAGCGACCGATCGACCGTCGGAACGTGGATCTGAGGGAGAGAGTCGAGATTCAGCAGCCACCGGAGGCCGAGCGGTCCCGGGTTCGTGCCTGCTCGATCAATCGCTTCATCCGTCCATGCACATCCGCACGTTCAGGGCTGAGTTTTTCAGCCTGCTCTTCGGCATGATAGCTCGACCGGACCAGGGGACCGCTTTCACAGACCTCGAAACCACGAGCGAGTGCGGAATCCTTCATGCGGGCGAATTCATCCGGATGGACCCATCGATCGATGGGGAGATGGTTTCTGGTGGGTTGCAGATACTGGCCGATGGTGATGATGTCTGCATCGCTCCAGGCACGCACGTCGTCCATCAGTTCATAGACTTCCGACTCTTTCTCCCCGATGCCGAGCATGATGCCCGTCTTGGTGACCAGACCATTGGCCTTGAACTGCTGCAGCACCTTGAGTGATCGTTTGTATCTCGCCTGCGGTCTCACCGCCGGATGCATGCGATCGACGGTCTCCATGTTGTGGGAGATGATCTCCGGCCTCGAATCACAGACTGTTTGAATGTCCTTTTCGACTCCCTTGAAATCACCGACGAGAACTTCGACGCTGGTCTCGGGACAGAGTTCATGAACCGCTTCGATCGTCTCCGCCCATATTCGAGCACCGCCATCGGGAAGATCGTCACGGTCGACGCTGGTGATCACGACATGACCCAGATTGATCTTTGAGAGCACTTCGGCGACGCGACGCGGCTCGTCGTTGTCGAGACTCTTGGGTCTTCCGCTTTTCACGTTGCAGAAACCGCATCGACGCGTGCAGGTGTCTCCGAGAATCATGATCGTCGCGGTACCGCGCGACCAGCACTCGCCCATGTTGGGGCAGCTCGCCTCCTGACAGACCGTGTGCAGCTTGTATTCATCGATCAGGGATTTGAGGTCGTGGTAGCCCTGCCCTCCGGGCATGCGGGCACGAAGCCAGTCCGGTTTCTTCCCATAGGCGAGTTGGGACGGAGCAGCGTTGTTCTGAATGATCATCCCGGTCAGGGGAACCACGGCGTCGGAACGATTGGAACGCGCCGTGTCACCCCCGAGTGGACGAGGATGCCGCGCTTCGATGCGTTGCCGGGTTCTGTCGTTGAGTTCTTTGGAGATGTTGTTCATGACTTCACCGACTCAGTCGTGCTCTCGATGCGTTCCATGAACTCATCGACAAATTCCAGATCGGTGGAAGAGAATACCGACAAATCCTCGTGATGACGTCGATCCATCGAATTTGGTGGCCTGACGCCTCGGGATGACGCTTCGAGAAGTCTCTCGGAGCACTCGACGCCCACGAAATCAAACAGGGATCCGAGGACGCTTTCCGGATCCCGGCAGAGTTGATCGAATGACAGGATTCGAACATGGTCGGGTTGGGTCCGGGCGAGATCCATGATCTGGCGATGAACCCTGCACCAATAGCGCAGTGATGACACCGGATCGATGGGCAGATCGGGTTCATCGAGAATCACCGGGCCCCAGAGTTGGAGTTGCTGTTGATTCCCGCTGAACGCCATGTCGACACCATGTCGAACCACCATGACCATTCGAACGTTGTCACGGATTTCGAAGACCGCGGGGGCGATGACGTGAAGATTGGGCTCCTTGACGAACCAGCGTGACCCATCGGATTCCGCTCGCATCGCGCGAAACAGTGCTCGGCATCGTTTCTTCAGCCAACGAACCTTGTGATGCATCCTCGGTTGAGAGGCCAGGGACTTCAGAAACGACTTCTCATCCCCGGTCGGTCTTCCCCCACCGTGGAACGCTTTTTCAAGAAGTGACCAGGACCGCTCGAATCGACCTGAACGGATGTCATCGAGGATCTCTCTTCGTTTGAAAAGGAGCGTCGAACCGAGGTGATCACTGGCCTTGTTCAGATCGGAAGACGACCTGACGCCTGCATGCAGGAGACTTTCGGCGAAAACACGGGTGCCACTGCCCCCGACGCCACCGATCATGATTGAATCCTCGGACTTCGACATGTCGACTAATTCTATCCGGTCGTGCGCTACACTCACTTCATGAGTGTGACATTTCATCAAGCGAAACTAGAGAACGGGCTCGTCATCATCGGTGAGCGGGACACCAACGCACACACCACCGCAGGGGGGTTCTGGGTCTCCACCGGAGCCCGGGATGAGCGTTCCGAATTGATGGGAATCAGCCACTTTCTCGAGCACATGATGTTCAAAGGCACCGATAAAAGGACAGCTGAGGATGTGAACAGGGACTTTGATTCCCTTGGAGCGGTGAACAACGCCTACACCAGCTCCGAGATGACCGCGTACTGGGCACACGTGCTTCCGGAAAAAATGGATGACACCATGGAGATCCTCGCGGACATCCTCAGGCCGAGCCTCCGGGAGGAGGATTTCTCCTCGGAGAAACAGGTGATCCTGGAAGAGATCGCGATGTACGACGACCAGCCGTTCTGGGTTCTTTATGAACACGCCATGGAACGTTTCTATGGAAGCCATCCACTCGCACACCGGGTTCTGGGGACGAAGAAGACGGTGGGGGAGATGACGAGAGACCAGCTTGCAGACTATTTTTCCAATCGATATGCGAGTGACAACACGATCTTCGCGATCGCTGGTGCATTCGACTTCGATGAAGTGGTGGATCGAATCTCCAGGGAATGTTCGAACTGGGTTCCAACGAAACCTGTTCGTGAGAGACGACCGAGGGAAACCGTGAGCAATGAGAGTGATCTCACAATTCCCGATCTTGGTCAGGCTTATCTGGTCATGCTGTCAGAAGCACCTGGCGTTGAAAGTGATGATCGATATGCCGCAAGTCTTCTTTCGCACACCCTTGGGGGTGATGAGACCTCGCATCTGTACTGGTCGTTGATCGAAACCGGTCTGGCCGAAGAGGCGCAATGCTCGTACGACCCTCGTGATCATGCGGGAGAATTCGCAACCTACGCGGTCTGCAGTCATGACGCCCTTTCCGAGGTCGAGGCCAGGATCCGAAAGGAGATCTCGGGATTCAGCGACAAACTGGTGCAGGATGATCTTGATCGGGCAAGGGCTCGAACGGCGACGGCTGCGGTTATTTCCGCGGAAAGACCGATGGGACGTGTGAACCGGATGGCCTCAGCCTGGCTTCGCAGAGGATCGTACGTGCCGATCGAGGAGGAGATGCGACGAATCGATGCGGTCACGATCGAGGATCTTCGAGCATGTGCCGAGAAGTATCCACTGGAACCCAGCGTGATCGCGAGAGCCAGATCCTCGGACTGAGCCTGATTCAGGCTCGGCGCATGACCCGGTCATCCTCTTCGTGATGGAACACGATCCTGTCACCACCAGCACGGCATCCGACGGCAACGGCACACATCGCGGCCCGAAGAAGCGCATCAGGGCTTTCCGTGCGCTGATGAACGTCGCCGAATCTGTGGAATCCGATTCCGATCGTGGTCTTGATGGTCAGAAAATCGGAATCTCCATCACGACCGTCGATTCGAACCGGTTTGCGAGCGATGAAACCACGAATCGATTCACCGAGTTCGATGGTGTCCTTTTCATCACACCCACGCAGTATCAGAACGATCTCGGCACCGACGAATCTGTAGACACCGACCGTACCGGAGATGGAATCGGTCACCTCTCGCAGGACATCCGCGACATGGGCGAGAACGGCATCACCACCGAGATCACCCATGGTCTCATTGATGAATCGAACATCATCGACGCTAATGAGCAACAACGAGATGCTGGATGATCCGAGATCGCCAGGTGAACATTTCGTGCTGCGAAAACATGATTCAAGATCGGAAACAAGTGCGTCGCGACCCGGAAGGGCGGTGACCGGATCGATCGAGTCATGAGTCGTGTTCTCGAAGCAGAACTCATCACTTCCGGGAATCTCTTCACTGAGTCGTTTGGCGCGGTGCAGTATCGCTTCCACGGGAGGCATTCGACCGGCATCGATCTTCAGTGCCTTCGCGAGGTCACGTGCATCATCGACGATGGATTCGACCAGATCGATCAAGGTCTCACGATCGATCCCGAACCAATCAAGAGCGATCGCTTCGATCTCGGTGAGTTCCGATGGAGAGCGGCCTTCGTTTCTCTCGAGAAAATCGACGAGGAGCACGGAGAGTCGCAGAACACGGGACATCTCATCGAGCATCGAGGGATGCAGGACTTCGTGATGGTGTTGTGATATTGATGTCACGATGTCGGATGGAAATCTCCATGATTCAGCCATGGCGGACCCGAGTTTGGTGTGGTCGACATCGAGTATTCGATGTTCGATCCTGGTCAGTTCATCCTGATCACCATGGGACATGTCGATCATCTGGAGATAACGATCGCCATGCACCCGCCAGGCACCGACCATCCCGATGTCATGGATGAGTCCTGCGACGAACGCCTCTTCGCTGTCGACATGATCACTCATCTCGGAGAAGGCGCGTGAAGCGCTTGCGGTGATGAAGGAGTGGCGCCAGTAGGAGGTGAAATCGAATGAGATCTCGTCATCACCGAATTCCATGGCTCTTTCGAGGCTGAATCCGAGAACGAGACTCTTCACCGTCTGCACTCCAAGATAGGCGACAGCCTGTCGGATCGATCCACAGCGTCTCCCGAGGCCGTAATAACTTGAATTCACAGCTCGCAGGATTCGAATGGAGATCGCCTGATCCCGCTCGATGGTCTTTTCGAAATCCCGCAGGTCGACATCTTCCCGGGACGCGAGATCCAGAACCTCCAAAGCGACCGTCGGGAGGCTCGGGAGAGAGGGATTCGTCAGGATGGAGTCATAGTCGGGACGAAGCATCGATGATCCTTGGTGTGTCCCCCGGGTTGTGGTTCACCAATTCATCGGCCTCTTTGGAATGATTGTTTAGCGGTCGTTGGATATGAATCGAATCAATCCGAGATCAGACCCTGCCACCCGCAAGGTCCGGAAAAACCAATCTCAAGGTCGTCGGTTCGCTGCCAAGGATCTCCCTGATGTAGGCCGCAAGAAGTTTGGCGGCTCGATTCACCGTCGTCGGATCCACGTCAGCGGAGGGTCCTTCTTGAATGAGGAGCTCCAGGGTCCTGAGGGTCGACACCCTGACACGCCAGCGACCAGGCACCTCGTGACCACTCACGACACCACCTTCCTTGGGACTGAAGAGAACGGTCTGTGTGTCGATCTCGATGTTCTCATCCGAGACATTGAGTCCTGGTTTGTAGCCTGAATCGACAAGCAGCGTCCACAGAAAACGAACGAGAATGACATCGTGATTGGAGCCGGCCTCGAGATGATCGAGTGAATCCACGAAGGCATCGAAGACACCGGGATGGGGATCATGTTGATTGAACATGCGTGAAGTGCATTCCGACATGAAATAAGCGGCCCGATTCGCCGCGGGATCACGCCTGATCCTCCACCAGACCTTGTGTAATCCCCATTCGGTGATGGTTGCGAGATCTCTCCCGGGTTTGATGATCGAAACGACATCACCAAGTGTGAGCAGGTCGAGTCCACCGGAGAAATTCGATTTCGGTCGGCGCGAACCCTTGGCGATCCCCCGGAAGATTCCGGTGTCACGACCGAAGAGACTCACGGTCTGACTGGTCTCTGAGAAATCCCATTGTCTGATGCAGATTGCCTGTTCGCTGATCGTCGGCATGACATCAGGACGATAGCAGGACCGTGGATTCAGGCAACAAGCCTGTCGCTTTCAAGCGTCTTGGTGAGCTCCACTCGATTGCGTCCGAGCTCCTTGGCCTGATACAGCGCCTGATCCGCGCGAGTGACCATGCCGTTCGCGTCGAGATCGACGTGATACTGCGCCAAACCGAAGGATCCGGTCACCACCAATCCGTCATGGTCGGGCCAGGTCTCCTTCTCCAATGCGTAGCGGATTCTCTCCGCAGCCTGAAGGGCCTGTTTTCGATCGGTATCGGGAAGAATCACGGCGAATTCCTCGCCGCCGTAACGACAAGCTATGTCCGACGTCCTCCCGGATCCCAGCAACTGAGCGAATCTTTCAAGCACGAGATCCCCGAAGGGGTGCCCATGTCGATCGTTCAAATCCTTGAAACGATCGAGGTCGCACATGATCAATGAAAGGGGGCGGCCATGTCGTCCCGCCGAGATGATCTCCTCCTCCATCTTGGAGTCGAAATACGATCTGTTCCAGAGACCGGTCAGGCCATCGATCTTCGCCTTCTGTGAAAGCATCCTCACCAATGAACGAACTCGGAGAGCGGAGCGGATTCTCGCCTTGAGTTCGACGACCTCGAATGGTTTGCATACGAAGTCAATGGCACCGATCTCGAGAGCTCGAACCCTGTCCATGGTTTCAGTGCTGGCTGAAATGAAGATGACCGGGATGTCCCGAGTCGCGGGATCACTCTTCAGTTCCGACAGGATCGCGAAACCATCCATGGGGTCCGTCGGTCCCATTTCCGTGTCGACGAGAATCACATCCGGTTCGAATGAATGCGAACACTCGAGGCCTCTTCGTGAGTCTCGGGCGCACTTGATCTCGATCCGCTCGTATTGCAGACGAACCTTCAGAAGGCGATGGATCAACTCGGAATCATCGATCACAAGCATCTTGGGCGTGGGCCTGGGGGGAGGTGTGATGCTCGTGTTGTCATTGGTTGTGCTGGTTGATTCAGACATGTGGTTCAGATGCTCCTGATTCAGTCACGGCGTGCCTTGTGACAGAGTTCGATCAGATCCTCCACGCGCTCTGAAACCGAGGAGAGATCGGCCTCGGCTTCCAGGGTGGCCTGCTCAAGCCGTGCCGCGGCATCGGAGATCGAATCGAAGCCGTATCCCCCCGCCGAACCCTTCAGTTTGTGGGACAGAATCGAGAGTTGGGTGATGTCGGATCGGTGAAGAGCCTCTGTGAAGGCCTCGGTTCGATGAAACATGGCGTCCGCGAAGTCTGAGACCATGCGAGAGAGTCTTGGATCACTGGCAAATCGGCTTCTGGGTCGTTCCATGTGACTTCGAGCTCACTTGTGTGCTCGCCTCCAGAGACTTGAATCGGTCAGGAAGGGGCTTCACTTTGGCTGAGTCCGCTTCTTCATCGGTAGTTGGATGAATTCCACACCTTTTCGGACCTCTTGATACAGTTCAACCTTCCAATGACCCCATGTCGCGTGAAAACGCGACAGTAGGAGGATTCACATGATTCCCAAGATGCCACCCCGTGAGGGGCAGCTCGGCTACCTCTATTTCCCCCCATACAGACTCCAGGGAATCAGTGTGGCTGGTGAACAGACCGTGATTCAAATCCCGGAGCTGGATTTAAATTTCGACATGGGGCACTGCACCAGAACGTCGTTGACCGCCAAGACCGTGGCGCTCTCGCACGCACACATGGACCACCTGGGCGCGCTGCCGTATTGGTTGAGTCAGAGGTATTTTCAGAAACTGGGCGTGGGGCGCATCATCTGTCATCCGAAGATCGTGGATGACCTTTCGAAGATGTTGAAGCAATGGCACCCTTTGGAAGGCCAGAACACGCCATGTGAAATCATCGAAATCACTGGAGATCAAGAACTTCCGTTGAAGGGGAATTTCGTCCTCAGAAGTGTCGAAATGAATCACACCAGCCCATGTCAGGGGTATGTGGTGGTTGAAAAACGGAGCAAATTGAAACCCGAATACCGTGATCTGCCCCAGGACCGGATCAGGGACCTGAAGACGGAGGGTGTGGAGATCACTGAAATGATCGAAATTCCGATGATCGCCTACACCGGAGACACCATCAGGTGCGAGGCCTTGGAATGTGAGTTGTTCAAAAAAGCCAGAATAATGATCACTGAATGCACTTTCTTTCTCGAGGAACACAAGGAAAGAGCCAAGATCGGAAAACACCTCCATGTCACCGATCTCGTCGAATTGATGGACCTCTGGGAAGCGGAAAACGTTGTGATAACCCATGTTTCAAGAAGAACGAGCCTGGGATTCGCCCACAAGATTCTGAAAGATCTTTCAAAGGGTCGGCACCTGGAGAAAACCCATTTCCTCATGGATTTCAAATCCAACAAGAAACGTTACGAGGCCCAGTTGGAAGCGGTCGCTGAACAATTCGATGATTGAAATGAGTTGACGATCAGATCGCGTGCTCGTAGATTCGACCATTCGCTCGTGATGGTGGTGGGCAATCCTCCATCACAAGTGAGTCCAGATCGATCTCGATGAAGACGATCCAATTTGATGTGAGAAACGAAGGTCGGGCCACTGGTGCCTTATCAAAGGCTTTCTCGTCCGTGTCTTCTTTTTGATTCATTCAAACTCAAACGACCCAGTGAGAACGCCTTCTGATGAAGAAGTCACGAAACCAACTGCAACGAAACGACTACACCTCTGAAATGACGTTGCAGCAGGATCTGATCACGTATCTTCGCCATCACCACGGAAGCATGTGCCGGCAGTGGTTCGATGACATTGAAGTGCTTGGAGTGGTCAATGGTGTCCTGAGGTTGCTCGTCAATGAACCGGTCCAGCTCCGCTACCTTCAAAGAGTCTGCACCGAGCAATTCTCGGAAGCGGCACAGGCGATCACGGGAAGATTGTTGAGTGTTCATTTCGTCGGAAGTGAAGAGGACAGTGTCCCCTCCGCCACCGATTCACCATCTGAAAACATGGGCGGAACCGATGATGGCGACCCGTTGTTCTCGGAAGAGATGTTGTTGTCGCCGGATTACAGTTTCGATAATTTCGTGGTCGGCCCGGGCAACAGGCTGGCGCACGCCGCCGCGATGGCCGTCGCCGAACATCCCGGTCGCGCATACAACCCGATCTTCATTCATGGTGGAGTCGGCCTGGGCAAGACCCACCTCCTTCAGGCGATGTGTCAATCGATTCTGAACAGACAACCTTCGACCAAGATCTGTTACACGTCCTGCAGCAATTTCATGGACTGGTTCATCGATGCCGTCAAAGCCGGGCGAATGAGTGAGTTTCGCTCCAGATTCCGCACCACGGACATTCTGGTGATCGATGACATTCACTTCCTGGCCAAACGGGAACAGACCCAGGAGGAGTTCTTTCACACCTTCAACACGTTGTACCAATCCGGTCGACAGATCATCCTCAGCTCGGACGCTCCTCCAAACGACATTCCCGATCTTGAGGAACGGCTCATCAGCCGGTTCAATTGCGGTCTGGTCGCTCGAGTCGACAAACCCTGCTTCGAAACCCGGGTTTCGATCCTTCAATCGAAGGCTGAATTGCAGAGACTGGAACTTCCGGCCGAGGTGCCTGCATACGTCGCGGCCAAAGTGGATTCGAATGTCAGAGAGTTGGAAGGGGCCCTGACCCGCGTGCGTGGGTACGCCATGGCGTCGGGCCAGCCGATCACCCTGCAACTGGCCAAGTCGGCGTTGTCGGATGATGGTTCCACAAGTGGGCAGGCGAACGGCCAGCCATCCATTCAATCGATCATCGACACGGTGACCCAGTATTACGACATCAAACTGACCGACCTCCTCTCGAAGCGAAGACACAAGTCGATCGCACTTCCAAGACAGGTCTGCATGTGGCTCGCCAGGCGACATACGAGATTCAGTCTCGAGGAAATCGGTGGGTATTTCGGTGGCCGCGACCACACCACGGTCATGCATGCCGTGAGACAGATCACATCCAAACGTGAAAACGACCCGAGTCTCGCAAATGACGTCGAACGAATCGAACGGTCATTGCTTGATGAAGCCACTGTTTGATCACAACGCACAATTGGCACATTGAAACCCTCCCAAGGTGGGGGGGGTTGTGTTGTTCTCCATGCCCCAGCTCAAATGTCAGGTTGGTGTGGATAAGTTGTTTTGCGAATGCGTTTTGGGTCTTTACTTTGGCGTTGAAAACAAAAGCCTTGGTGTCTCGAAACCAGACAAGACTAAAAAAGTGACCAAACAATGGAACCTATTCAGAGACAAGAAACACACAGTCGTCAGTTTGGGCACGGGATAAAAAGTGTTCTTAATTGTTTCCATGGTGTTATTTAGCGTTTCCATCTTGAGGGTTCCCCAGAAAGTGTCAGGGTCTTCTACTGAGATGATGAAGAAGAATTGATTCTCTCTCTCAGAAGAAAGAAAGAGGCTGGCACATGGTCCACGTCTTCATGAACTCAATTTCCATGTGGACGGCTTGAGGACAACCATGAAAACGACCCTCATGCACTTAACACGCTGATAGGACTCTATTTCTGACACTCAGAACACCAGGCAGTCGTCCGACCATTCAGAACCATGCTCCGAATCACCGCCCCACAACTGTGACAGGATTCCCCAGATCGCCCGTAGACGGCGTGTGCGCTCTGATAGCGACCTGATCCACCCTCCGGGTCCTTGAAGCTTTGAATCGTCGATCCTCCGGCCTCTATGGCCTCGATGAGAATCTCTTGAACAGCTTTGTGAAGTGATTTCGTCTCGGATCGACGTAAACGCGATGCCATTCTTCGTGGCCTGATACCTGCTCGGTGAAGAGCCTCATCAGCGTAGATGTTCCCGATTCCAGCAATCAGATTCTGATCCAGAAGCGCGGTCTTGATCGATCGACGTGTCCCTTTGATCACATCACGAAAAGATTCGTACTTGACCTGGAGGGCGTCGTCACCGATCGAACCCCATTTCTGATCGATCATGGTTTTCATGTCAACCCAGGCCCAGACTCCCCCGAATCGCCTTGGGTCTCTCCAGATCAAACGCCGTGTTCTACCGTTTCGGGGATGTCTGACCGTCCAGATCAGATGTGCGTGATCGCGTGTCTCCTCTGATCCGATCGCTTCAACGATCAAATGACCACTCATCCCCAGGCTGAATTCGATCACACGGCCATCATCGAATTCCAGAGCCAATCTCTTGCCATGTCGGTGAAAGGTGTCCAGGCGACCACCGACTCCGAGTCTCGCTTCCCGATTCGCAGGTGTGGTGCGAGCGGACTTGAGTACATCCAATCGGTTGATCCTGATCTTCTCGAATCTGTATCCACGAATTTTTCTGATCAGATGTCTGCCGACGTTCTCGACTTCAGGAAGTTCCGGCATGGCGCACTTCATTCAACAAGGCATCGATTCTCGAAAGGCCTTCCTCGATGTGATTCGTCTCGTCTCCGAAACCGATCCTTATCCAACCATCCATTCCAAAGTGATCCCCAGGCACCACCAGAAGACTCTTCTCGATCCGCAACCGTTCGGCAAGTTCACTGGAATTGATCCGCTCTTCGTAGGAAAGCATGAGAAAAGCACCGGCTTTCGGAAGTATAGGTTTCAAGTTTTCCGTCTTTGAAACATGTTGCACGACCACCGGTAGATTCCTTTTCAGGATCTCTTGTGTTCTCACCATGACCCGATCACGTCTCGCTGTTTCAAGAACACCACAAGCGAGGCGATCGCTCAATGCTCCCATCGCGATCGTGGTGTAGTCATGCGTTCTCCAACATTCGGCGACCGTGCTTTCAGGACCCAGTATCCACCCGATCCGAAGCCCCGGGAGACCGTAGGATTTCGAGAGACTGTTGGTGACGATCACCTTGTCGTAGCGGCCCCACATCGTCGGTGTCGGACCACTCGAGATCTCCATCCCCTGGTAGATCTCATCCACCAGAACCCACGCTCCGACGCGATCCGCAATCGCAGCGACACGATCAAGTTCATCCGCCCCAAGAACATGTCCGGATGGATTGTTCGGGTTGCAGAGAGCGATCATTCTCGTACGTGGCGTGACCATCTCATCCAACTCATCAAGCCGATCATGCCACCGTCCCGCTCCGAGATCCGGTGCGAGATTCCACGCACCGGTCCGCGCTCCCAACGCCTGAAAAACACCCCAGAGCTGCATGTAGTTCGGCAGTTGAACGATCACTTCATCATCCGCCTGGATCAACGTGAGGGCGGCGAGCAGATTCGCTTCAGCCGTACCATTGGTGACTTCAACATTTTCAACTCTCGCTCCCGGGTAAAGTGCTGCGATTCGCTCCCGCAACTCATGTGTCCCATTGGTCTGGGTATAGGCCAATCTCGTCTCCAGAAGCGATTCGACACCCTCACCTTCGATCAATTCATTCAAGGTCAACGGCGAGATGCCACTGTCTGAGAGATTGAGTTCGACCTCGTTCTCCCACATCGATTGCCAACGTTCCATCTTGAATGTGTCGAACTTCATGTCACCCTTTCTTTCATTTGACGCACAGCAATGAGTGGTGTGAGGCAAATCAATCCATCACCCTTGTTTCCACCGACACACCAGAATCCAACACATCAATCTGAATCAAACCGTGCAATGCGGTGCTGAAACGAGTGATGCCGGGATGCTTTTTGATTATTTCAGAAAGGCGATCTTCTCGCAGGCGTTTTATTCCCGTGGACTGCACGATGATCTCCGGTTTCACCATTTCAATAAATGACCTAGAAGACCTTCTAACGCTCCCATGGTGTGGAACCTCCATGATTCTTGCTTGGATTGGTTTATCGAAACCAAAGAGAATTTTTTTCATGGCCAACTCTTCGATATCTCCCGTCAAAAGAACGTGAGTCTGATTCTCCCCATTTTTTTTCATATTCAATGACACCACCAGGGAATTGTCATTTTCCCTGGGATAGATTTCTCCTGCCTGTGGATGGTGAACCGTCATCGTGAGGTCTTTCAAGTTCAAATTCGTTCCTGAATACGCGATCAAAATCGGGACGCGCCATGATTCGATCAAATCAAGCATCCTTCCTGAAAAGCCCCCGGGGTATTCAGAAGCATTTTTGATGAACGATTCACCTACAACGAAGAAACCTATGGGTATCCGTCCGATGATTTCAGAGAGACCAGAGAAATGATCTACATTCGCATGACTTATGACCACGCAATCCAATCCTTGAACTCCCTGTTCCTTCAGGACGGGAAGAATGATTTTCCGACCACACGAACCCTTCTCAAGCGAACCGCCATCGAAGAGAAGGTTGGTTTCATCCGTCATTAACAGGTGACATGTCCCATTTCCCATGTCCATGGTGACCATGCGGAGTTGCCCATCGATTTCGGCATTTTTCTTAGGCAAGAGAATCAAGGCCACGATGACCGCACCACATAACAACAAAATCAGACGCTCCTGGATGGAGACTTTTCCAAACCATCTCCACAAGACGACTTCAAATGCAAAAACAACGAACAGAGAACAAGGAGCCACCACGAAGAATGATCCAGGGATGGAATCAAAAAAAGAAACCATAAATTCAATGATTCTCATTGAATAGGCGGCACACGAACCGGGTATCCATGAGCATGAGGGCATGATCATCTCCATCATGATTGAAATCACTGAAGCACCAATCATGAAAGCCATGACAGGCATCAACACAATCGATGCAAGGATTCCAATCGGAGAAATGACACCAAAGTGATGGATGACTATTGGAAACGAGGCGATCCACGCCATCAATCCACACGCCAGAGAATCCCTTGTAATCCGAGCGTTTAACAAGACTGCAACCAGGGAATGGCCAGGAACACATGGGGCTTCTTTTGAAACAATCGGGGCGAGTGTCATCAGTGATGCCACAACGGTGAATGAAAGCTGGAACCCTGGATTCATGATGTCTTTCGGATTGATCGCGAGCATGATGATCGAAACCACTGCCAGCAAACCCAGCTTCGACCAATGTCTTCCCATTGAAAAACCCATGGTTGCCAACATGATCACCGCGCCAGATCTTATTGCAGGGGATCGCAGGTCTATGGCTAAAATCCCCGCCACAAGAAACGACATAATCATGAGGGATCTGAAAAACCTCATCCGGCTTCGCACCAACATCATTGGAATGGCTGCCAGGACACCAATTGCAAAACCACTGACCGCCAGATAGTGAGATGTTCCCGTCCTTCTGTAGGGTTGTGAAAGAGACTCGAATTCACCACCTCTATTACCAAGAACGATGCCTCGGATCATCGTTCTTTCATCTTCCCCTGCGACGTGTTCAATAGAAGAATCAAGCGCATCCGACACAATTGAAGACCATCCCTCATGGAGGGATTCACAGAAAGAAGTGATTGATTCTTCATTTCTACATATGACATCGATCATGGATGGGTGCTCAATCAAAACGACTGGCTCACCTTTGGAAAAAAACCCAGAATCCAAGTTCGTGTCAAATTGATCAAACAGTATTCGTGCACGCGTTTTGATTCGATCCCCGGATCGAATCCCAAGAACGCAATCATGAGACGTTGGGATTTTCATTTGGATGTCCGCACACGACATCGTCGCATTCGTTCTTGGATCTCGAACGGTGACATCACGAAGATTTGCTGTTTGGAACATCCGGTTCATTGGCGGAGGTCCCAGAAGTCCGCTCACCAGGTCACTTTTGAAGGTGTTTGAATCCACCACACCTTCGACATGGATGATTTCATCACCACACAATGAGGCTATTTCAAAGAACCCATTGTTTATCGTGTGTTTTGTTGAATTCGAATGTGACGAACCCAATGTAAAAAAAGCGATGAAGACCAGATAACGACAAAGGGAAACTTGTTTTTTCCCATTTAAAAGAAACGCCACAATCATCACCAGGATTATGAAAGTCACCACGGACCATTCATCTAATCCCATGGCTTCATTCGAATTCAATCCATGTGCTATTCCGATTGCCCATGCGAATGCGACCCCACAGATGGGGCACCATTGAGATCGACTTGATACCAGGCAGGGCATCTCTCCATGGATTCCAGCATTTCGCTTGATCCATTTGATTTCCCTAAAGAACGAATGCGACACCATGTGTTCCTGAAATCAATCCAGTACTAACATCATCCTGTTCATCTACATCATTTGCCGCACTAGTGCCTGATTTAAATAAGTCAAAAAAGACAGACCCCTCGACGGCGAAAGTCGAGGGATCTGTCAAAATTCATCAAGGCTTGTCGAAGCGTCAGTTGCGCTTCGCGAAGCACCAGACGATCACGAAGAGAGCAATGATGCCGGCAAGGCTGTTGCTGCCGATTTCATTGATGAACCCAATGAGGTTCTGAGTGATCGTCGAGAAGTACCAACCCTGGTCAGGGCCAAAGATGATGTAGACCACCACGCCAAATGCGATCAGCACCAATGCGAGATCGACAATATCTTTTGCCCAGTTCTTGACCTGTTCAATCGGGTTCATGTTTTCTTCTCCGGACAGGTGATCATCGCCAACCCGCCAAGTGGCGTCGGTGTTTTGTGCAGCACCCTGCTGCCCTATCAACACCGAAGTACGAGTACTTGTTTTCGAGCTATCGGACGGTCAGGGTGTTTTTGATGAGACTCCTCCACGAAGAACCCCATTCTTTGGCCACAAAAAACACCATTTTCGCAACATAAACACATTAAAAACAGTGGTTTAGGTGTTTTTTAAAACCTTGTTGTTTTAACACCCAAAAACACCTTGTTTTGAAGTGTTTTCCGACTCATTCCGGTTGGTTTGAAATCTCTATGAGTGCTTCGAGAGTACGCATCGCATCGCCGAAATCGATCGATTGGGCGGCGATCATCAAGCCTGATTCAATCGACTCGGACAACCCTGCAGCGTGTATCGCAGCCGCCGCATTGAACAGCACGATATCTCTTGCCGGCCCTCTTTCTTCGCCTGAGAGCGTGTTTTTCACCAACTCCACCGCATGATTCAGGTCTCTTGCCTGGAGTTTCTCATAAGGGCAGGTTTGAAGTCCGAGTTCGCCTGGATCCATCACGTATTCGGTGATCTTCCCATCATCGACCTGGGCGACCCTGCTTGGTGCTCCAAGTGAAAACTCATCAAGACCATCATCCGAGTGCATGACGATCGCACGAACCGACCCGAGTCTGGCGAGGGTATCCGCGACCACGGGAATGAACTCGGGTCTGTAGACACCCATGACCTGTCTGCCCGCACCGGCCGGATTCGTCAGAGGACCAAGAAGATTGAATATCGTCGGGAAACCAAGCGCCTTTCGCACCGGCATCGCATGTTTGGCCGCAGGGTGGTGGTGCACGGCGAAACAGAAACAGACATTCGTCTTTTCAAGACACCTACCTTGAATCGATCTCGAGGCGCCGACATTCACCCCCAACGCCTCGAGAACCTCCGATGAACCACGGCCCGTACGGGATCGGTTCCCATGTTTCGCGACTCTGGCACCACTCGCCGCCGCGACGATCGCCGCCGTGGTTGAAACATTGAAGGTCTTCGGAGCTCCACCGGTTCCTGCGGTATCGAGCAGTTCTCCGGGGTTCAGGCCGGTTTCCAGTCTGTCCACCTTCTCACGCATCACCCTGGCCGCTCCGGTGAGTTCATCGGCCGTCGGAAGTCTTCGTGCGAGAAGGGCCAGAAGTGCCCCCATTTCAGCGTGATGGGCGTCACCTGTCATGATCACCTCGAAGGCCGATGAGGCATCTTCTTCGTTGAGCGTCCTGCCTTCGAGAAGCATGAGGAGATACGGAGTCAGATTCGCATCGTGTTCGCTGGCGAATTCAGGTGGGGTTCTTTCTTTCATGGATCCTCGTTCTCTTGCACGTTTTACGAATGGGGTGTTTTGCTCATTCTCTTTCGAAGACTTCGGCGTTTTAACTCATTTACGTCATTTTTTACCATTCATGGCAGTTGGAAGTCTCCCGATGCGTATCACTAAACGATGACTGGACTGAAATGAAACATTCTTCCGATGATTGTTCCTGTACGGCACGTGACATCACGTCCGAACTGAAACATTCGAGAAGAGGAAAACATGAACACTCGAAACACGAAGAAGACACTTGAATCACGAACGAAATCAGTCAGGACATCACGTCTTGCATCGTTCGGTGTTCTCTTCGCATCGGTGATCCTTCTCCATGGCGTCGTCTTCACATCTCTCGATGTCCTGATCCCGATCGAAGATGGCGCATCCTCTGAAATCGCACTTGTTGTCGAAGACACCATGAAACCGATGGACCTGCTGGTCGACGCTCGCTGACATCAGTGGTGGATCGATCCTGTTCATACCAGGCCACTTCAAGGCTCCGATTCACATCGGAGCCTTTCTCTTTCATGAGCTCAGGGAATCACGACGACTCGATGAAGCGGTACGACTCCGTGCTAGACTGTTCGTGTGCTGATACTTGCAGAAAGCTACATTCATGCGCTTGATCCGGA
>CABYSN010000014.1 GCA_902521645.1 Planctomycetota bacterium | reverse complement strand
CACGATCCGCGCAACAAGCCCGCCTTCGACGCCCTGTTCGAGTCCGTCCACGAGCTTTTGAGTTTTCGCTGCAGCGATGCGGCGACCCTCGCGGGAAACGAGCGGATCGTGTTCGGTCACTATCCGCTTCGGGTCTGGCAGGGGAGACATGGTGGTTCCTGTCACCTCCATGGGCATTGCCACGGCACCATTCCCGAAGAAGGCCGTTCCACCGATGTCGGAGTGGACAACTGGAATCTTCAACCGATTCCACTGTCATCGGTGATCGAATTCCTCAAGGAACGTCCTGTCGGATTCGAGCGCATTCGATCACGAAAACAGCCCGTACGTGATTTCTGAGCGTCACTTCGCGGGTTGACCTCGGAGCGCGTTCGCGGCCATGAGGCACGCTTCCTCGAGAGCATCATGGAGTCCCGGGTGTTCCGGAATCGCACTGAGCCGATCGAGGAGTCCGTCAATCTGCTTGACGATGTCGGTTCCCGTGTCGATCGTCGAGATCGCATGGTCTCCCAGCAGGTCGATCGAACCGAGGAACCAGTCGAGATCCGGATTCTCCATGTCCGCGGCGGGTTCGATTTTCGTGCGAACCGTGGTTCGTCCGATGCTCACGATCGGGCGCAGCCCGATCCTCGTCATCGGTTCACGGCACAGCACGATGACCGGGACCTCCTCTTCCAGTGCGGTGTTTCTGATGGTCCGTCCGTCAGCAGCCACTCTCGGAGGATCGATGAGCCAGCATCCACCTGCGAAGGATTGTCCTTCCTCGATGGGTTCTTCAAGACGATGAATGGGGGCGTCGATCTCCAACGCCGCCTTCGCTCTGGCTTCCCTGGCACTCTTGAGGATGGGCACCGCAGCCGCCATGGCGTCATAGTCGAAGACGCCACGCGCTTCATCCAGAAGCGTCATCGCGGTCACTTCCGCTTCGAAGATGCGATTCTTCTCCATCGCGGTGATCGCGGCACCGAGCTTCTTTGAAAATGTTTTCGAACCTGATGGCATGTTCTACTCCGTCTCTTTTTCACTGTGATTTGTCACGACCTCGGAGCAGTGACCCAGAAACTTCGACCATCCCGCCGATGTCTCCGGGAATTCATACATCAGTGCGTCGCTCAGACCCGCGAAGTCGGACGATTCGATCGCCGCCCTGATCGATTCCAATGCATCCTTGAGTTCCTGCACATGTCGTTCGAGTCCGTCGGGAGTCTGATCGTCGCCGAAGTCGGCGATTCTCGGCACCGCTTCACGGAACACGGTCTGATCGATCGTGCACCAGAGATCGATGCCCTCGTGGAGTTCGTTCATCGCGTTGGCATCGTTGCCCGATTGGATCATCTTCGCAGCGGCATGGAAGTGCTGCTGTGCCGCTTCGATCGCATTTCGTCCCAGTTCGAACGTGGCGAGAAGCAGGTCGTTCGGGGCGAGGCTGGTCAGGGCGACCGTCTTCGCGGAGAGATTCTCGTAGCTGCCATTCCCGAGTTCTTCCGCATCGAGTGGTTTATCATCAAGTGCGATCTCGACCACGATCCTCCCCGAGGAATCAACGGCGTTCATGCCTCTTTCCAGTGCCTCAGGGACCGTTTCTGCAGTCAGTCCGCTGTCATGTCCATCGATCAGAATGCGCATGCTTCGCTCCACAGCTGTCCGGGAAGAAGGGTCTTCCTGATACGAGTTATCGACCCGACGGAGCGGGTTCTTGACTTGAAACCGGTGGTATCTGGAGAACCCCTGGAATGGCATGATGATTCATCATCTCCATGGGTTTCGAATGGTGCCTCAGACGACCCTCTCAGGGCCTCTCGGAAGGGTGGTCATTCCGTCTCGGAGTCGACCATCATGAACTTGATCTGGGCTTCAGCCACGACCTTGTCGCCGACAAGTGAACGGCATTTCACATTACCGGTTCGTGCCGTCGCTCTGATGGTCTCGGCTTCCATGATGAGCTGGTCTCCGGGCACGACCGGGCGTCTGAGCTTGACTTTGTCCAGACTCAGGAGGACGGCGATCTTGCCGGTGTGTTCGAGTTTGCGGCTCATGAGGAGTCCGCCCATCTGTGCCATGGCCTCCACGATCAGCACGCCCGGCATGATCGGGGTTCCCGGGTAATGCCCCTGAAAGAATGGTTCATTGATCGTGACGTTCTTCACTCCGACGGCCTTCTGGTCGCCATCGACATGCAGGAGACGGTCGACAAGGAGCATCGGAAATCGGTGAGGCATCAGTTTCTGGATCGCGCGTGCGTCCATGGCCTTGCCTTCCAGAAGCAGGCTGCGTCGGTCCTGCTGGGCCATCTGTTCCCGAATCTTCATCACGAGCTGGCGATTCAACGCATGGCCGGAGCGGTATGCGAGCACTCGACATTGGACCGGGCGACCGGCCAGATACAGATCGCCAAGGGCGTCAAGGACCTTGTGTCGTGCGGGCTCGTCGTGGAATCGAAAGGAATTCTCGATCGGTCCGTCGTCTCCGATGACAAGGACCTCCTTGGGCGTCAAGTGCCGGCACATTCCTCTTTCCCACAGGGCTTCCGCTTCCTCTCGAAGGCTGTAGGTCCTTGCGGGTGCGATTTCATCCAGATAGGAATCCGAGATCGGATTGAAGCTGACCGCCTGGCGTGGAATTCTCGTGGACTCCGCTCCGTAGTCGAGGTCGAAGACGATTCGAGTGCCGGGGTCGTCCGAGGGAACCGCGGAGATCATCTTGCCACCTTCCTCGATCACGATCGGTTCGACCAGCTTGAAGATTCTGCGGGGTGAATTCTGCTCCCGGATGCCAACCTTGAGAATGGGATCGACGAACAGCTGCGCGGAACCATCTCCACAGGGCAGTTCCGGACCCGAGAGTTCGATGATCGCGTTGTCGATCTCCAGACCAGCCAGTGCCGACATGCAGTGTTCGACCGTTTCGATCGTCGTCTCGCCGGATTTGAGCGTGGTTCTCTGTGCACGAGGGACGACGCGGTCTCCGATCGCCTGAATGCGAACCGGAGGATCGAGGTCGACGCGTTCGAAGACGATTCCCGTCTCTTCCGGTGCGGGCTTGATTTCCACGGTGGCTGGTTGGCCCAGCAGCAGGCCGGTGCCTTCGACCCGTACCGTCCCTGCCACGGTGTGCTGCCGTGGAAGATCGGTGATGATCGGGTTGTTCGTGCTGGTATCCATGAGAATCGACCTTGTGGCGAGAAAAACGTCGTCAACAATCTCCATCGGCGTCTCGGGCTGACGCCCTCCACGATACGCGGTCAAAGCCTGTTTCTGGGTTCAAAAGAGGGTCAATATCCAGATCAAGTCGTTTCACGACCGCTCAAGAGGCTCTTGATCCTCTTCGACCACTCCGGCAGTTTACGTACGGCGGCATACTCCCGCAAGACTCGAGAACGTTCTCCGGCCGGAACTCCGTACCAGGTCTCGCCATCAGGGATGTCGTTCATCAATCCCGATCCTGCTCCGATCGACACACCCTTGCCGATCTTGAGATGATCACTGATTCCCGATCCACCGCCGATGCGTGTACCGTCTCCCACTTCGGTGCTCCCCGCGATGCCAACCATGCCGCAGATCACGCACATCCGTCCGATCACGCAGTTATGACCTATCTGGCACAGGTTGTCGATCTTCGTGCCTTGCCCGATTCGAGTGGCTCCGAATTTTCCGCGGTCGATGCAGGTCCCGGCTCCGATCTCGACGTCATCATCGATCTCGACATTGCCCAGGTGTGGGATCTTCACGAGTCGATCTCCTTCGGGGCTCGGTCGATAGCCGAATCCATCCGCTCCGATGACCGAGTTCGAGTGCAGAATGCATCCTCGTCCCACGCGGGTTCCATCGTGCAGGACCGAACTGGAGTCGATCAGCGTTCCTTCTCCGATTTCGACGTCTTCTTTCAATGTGACCGAATTCCGAAGCACCACGCCTGAGGCGATTCTGCATCCTGCTCCGATCTGACAGTGGGGGCCTATCGAGGCATCCGCGGAGATCGAAGCGCTGGCATCGATCACTGCCGTCTCATGAATGCCCACGGCCGGCATGGCCGCGGTCTCCTGGAACAGATCAAGAACCACGATCATCGCATGGTCGGCATTCTTGACTCGTATTTCGGTGAACTCGCCGCTTCGTTCCGGAAGCTCGACGTCTTCGTTGACGATGACGGTGCCTGCCCTCGAGTCGGTCCAGGCCTTCGCCCATTTGGCATCACCGACGAAGGTCAGTGCCGTGGGTCCCGCCTTGTCCACCGTCTGAAGCGAGTCGACCGGTCTGGAATCGTCTCCCACCAGTCTTCCGCCAGTGCGTTCGGCAAGTTCTCCCGCTGTATGAGAAGACATGATTCAGCCTCAAATCCTTCGGGTGGTCGGTGGTCTTGGAGACTCAGCCGTCCTGACCATTGAGTCGTTCGATCAGTTCTTCGGTGATGTCGAGCGTCCGGCTCGCCCAGAGGACACGCCGTGCCGAGATCTGCTGGAGCGTTCCCGCCGCATCGGCGAGATCGACCATCGGAATGGAGTCGTTCAGAAGGACCAGATCGATTCCCATGATCTCGGAGAGTTTTCCGGCTTCCGTTCGAATCCGGTCGTAACTGTCACGAAGATCGGCGGCTCGTTCCCGTTCGATCAGCAGAGCGCCGTAGGTTTCGAACGCGCGCAGCTTGCCGCTGATCGAAATGGCCTGATCGTTCATCTCGATCATCGCCTTCGATCCCGGTGAAAGGCTCTCGAGTTCGGCGGAGAGCATTTCGAGCTCCTCCTGCATGCTGGAGGCGTCCTCCGCCATCCTGGTCTGCATCTCCTCGATTCTCTGCATCAGATCCGAGCGACTGTCGAGTTCGTTGTAGACCTTCTCCAGGTCGACGACTCCGATGACGGCCGGGGGAACCGGTGCGTTCGCGGCATAGCCCGCCATGAAGATGAATCCCGCAGCAAGGGTGATGAAGGCGGCTGCGATGGTGAATTTGTTGCGTGGCATGTTCATTGTTCGTCTCTCCTGTTCGTCTCGGACGGTCAGGGTTTGAGGTTGTTGATTCTGACGATGAGTTGTTCGGTCACATCGGTGAGTTCCGAAGCGTACAGCAGCCTGCGGTTGAGGATCTGAGTCAGAATCTGCTGTTCACGTGAGGCATTCACCTCGTTGGAGAGGTTGAGCTCTCCGAGAGAGTCGTTGACCAGCACGATGTCCCAGCCATCTGCGATCGCCAGTGCATTGGTCTGGTCGCGAATGGCCTTGTACATCGCTTTCCACATCAGTGCGCGTTCACGATCAAGCTCCAGCTGCTTGAGCTTCGCCCATTCGTCCATCTCCAGCTTCATCAAGGCCGCCGAGTCCCTGATGGCCTGGGCTTCGGTTTCATCACTCGCGGCTTCAGCTCCTTCGAGCTTGCGACCGATGGCTTCCTGCCTGCTGTTCGCTTCGCTGTTCAGTCGCTCGGCGAGGCCCATGATTTCGACCTCCCAGCTCTTGTTGACGTTGATCCGTTCGAAGACCTTGCCCAGGTCGACGGTGGCGACATGGCTCGCCGGTGCGTATGTGGATCTGCGTCCGAATGCCTCATGCCCGACGAGGATCAGAGCCGCGGCGAGCGCGAACCCGAGGGGAAGGGCGAGTTCTCTTTTAAGAACACTCATGCTGGAAGACCTCCATGGGCTGCTGCCCGTTTTCTTGTCGCGGATTGTACGTTGAACCGAGCATGATTGGGCCTGCTCGAGGCTGGTCTTCTCAGAAGGGCACGGCCATTGAAAAGCTGAAGAGCTGTTTCTCGTCTTCCGCCTGCTTCAGGATGGGAAAACCGAAATCAAACGCCAGTGGGGCGGGGCCCAGCTGGGGGATGTTGATTCGAATGCCGAATCCGACCGAAACGCGATAACCCTCGAAATCGACGGTGTCCTCGACCGTACCCGAGTCCACGAAGAAGACGCCTCCAAGGGAGTCGCCTATCAGGGGATATTGGTATTGAGCGCCCGCGAAGAAGAGGAAATCGCCGCCGACCGGCTCGTTGAAGGGCGTCGTCGGGTTCGCAACAGTTCCCGTGGCCTTGGGGCTGATGGTCCTGAATTCGAAACCTCTGAACGTCAGCCCGCCGAGATAGAAGCTTTCGGAAGGAGGCGCGGCCCCTCCGACGATGTATCCGAGTCGGCTGGTCAGCTTCAACGTGCTCTTTCTGCCGAGGAAATCCTCGTTGAGCGTGAGGTAGGTGGTCAGGCCTGCATCGAGATTCACGAAGAAGTTCCCGGTATTGGTCACCCAGAACGGCGCGACACTCAGTGAAAGTCTCGAACCCCGGCTTGGTGTGGTGTAGCTGTTGAGGGTGGAACGGGTCAAAGTGGTTCTCAGATCGAAGACATTGTCCGGCCCCCTCGCGTCATAGACCTCGATCGCGGTGTCCGGAGAGAAGTCCGTCTGCGTGATCTTCTGGGCACGAGCGGTCATGCCGATCTGCCAGACGTCTCCCAGTCTTCTGCCCAGACCGAACGCCGTGCTCAGGCGTTCTTCCTTGTAGTTGCTGTAGAAGCGGTTCCGGTAGTAGGTCGTGAAGTTTGCCGAGATGTCGGTGTTGAAGAGGTGGGGTTCGCCGATTGAAAACGAGTAGGTGCTCACGTCGTCGCCGGGCGAGAGCGCGATCGTCATGGTCTGGCCGGCGCCCCTGAAGGCCCTCGCATTGGTGAACTCCCTGAAGGAAAGCGGCCAGTCCGCGATGTCGAAGTTCTTCTGATTGATCGTGATGTCACCGAAGACGCCTGAATCGGAACTCAGTCCCACTCCGAAATTGAACGATCCGGTGTTTCTCTCAGCGACTTCGACCAGCACGTCGCGGGTGCTTCCCGCACCCGGCTCGGGATCCTGCACCGTGACTCGGACGTTTCCAAAGAGCTGGGTCGCTTGAAGGCGTAGTTCGGCCAAGCCGATCTCACGGCCGTCCAGCGGCCTTCCCGGTTCGATCCGCACCAGACGCCTGATCACCTTGTCCTTGGTGATGAAGTTGCCCTGAACCTTGACCAGTCCGGTGGTCACCATATCGCCTTCGGAAATCGAAAGCAGCATGTCCACTTCGGGTTGTTCGCCCACCCGAACATCTCTGGAGCTCACTCGGTTGTCGATGTGTCCCATGAGCTGATAGCTCTCCCGGACGCGCTCGACGGAGCGATCCACCATCAGTTTGGTGTAATCGTCTCCGGGTCGAATCGCCAGAAGGTCTCGAATCTGCTCGCGCTTGAATATGCGGGGTTCACCGTCCGTGTTGTTGGAGCGGACGATCACATCACGCAGTCGGTAGCGCCGTCCCTCTTCGATCACGAAGACGACCTTCGCTTCGGTGTTGTCCGGAGAAAGCAGGATCCGCTTGTCGACCCGGACATCGACGAATCCGTTGTTCTTGTAGAACCTGTCCAGGCTCGCCACGTCATCCAGCAGCTTGTCCGGTTCGAGTTGTCCTTTTCTGAAGAGGAAGATGTACGGCTTGGTCGAGATCTCGAGCGAGAGTTCCTTCGCAGGGAATGCGCGATTGCCGACGAATTCAATCTCCTTGATACGGACTCTGGGGCCTTCCACGATCCTGATGATGAGAATCCCGCTGTCCTTGAGTCGTGATTCATCGACCTCGATCTCGGCCAGGTAGTACCCCTTGTTCCGGTACTCGTTCTGGATCCGGATCACGCCCTGTTCGAGGAGAAAGTCGTCTCGGGGGCCGCCGGCATAGAGAGGTATGGCGAGCAGGAGTTTCTGGTCGCTGATCGCCCGGTTGCCGACGACCTGGATGGCATTGATGAGCGGTTGTTCCTCGAGGATGTAGATGACATCCACCGAGCCGTCCTGATTCAGAATCGCTTCCGCATCAACGGTGTCGAATCTTCCCAGTCGATAGAGGGTCTCGACGTCCTCGCGGATCCCTCTCGAGTCGAATGGCTGGCCGGCTGCCGTCCGGAGATTGTTTCGTATGAGCTGTTGGTCCGTGGCCTTGATGCCTTCGATCTTGACACTGGCGATCGGTCTGTCCGCGAGTGCCTCGTCGTCGATGTCCTGAACGGCCGAAGCCAACGCCTCCGCGAAGAAGGGTGACGGACTGACAGACGCCAGTACGATGACTGCTAGAAGCAATCTGGAAATCGAGCTGCATCTCTGGAGGGCGTTCATGCAGCCCTCACGCTGGCGATTCTTTGTTTCGGGCACGACATGGGCACTCTGAGGATACCGGGCATGGTGTCCTCCTGCCATGTGAACGGCCTCCTGGAGGCGATCAAAGGGTGAGGAGTGCTCCGATGATCATTCCCACAGCCATCAGAGCGAGAGCCGCTCTGGTCATCTTCTCGTCGCCCGAAGTGGCCTGCTTCGCGCGTGATCTGTCTTGGTGCCTGGTCATCTTCCGCCCCTTCCAAATGGTGTCGATCTACTCTCTTCTGGGATCGGTCCATTCAGGAGCCGTCTTTTCCCCGATCATCCGGGGGGGGTCCATCTGTGCGGGTTGCAGGGATCATTCTTCCGGTTGGCACGAGTCTCTTCGTCCGGATACCTTCTCGTGATGTCCAACACCACTGAATCAGCACCCTCGGGGACTCCTTTCGCCAAGCTCCATGATCGTTTCGGCGGTCAGATGGTCGATTACGCCGGATGGGAACTGCCGATCCGCTACGGGTCGGTCCTCGAAGAGCATCACCAGACCCGCAACAGCGGTGGCTTCTTCGATGTTTCTCACATGGGCAGGCTTCGCTTTCATGGAAAGGATGCCTGTCGTTGCCTCGATCGACTGTGCACCCGTCAGATCCACGGGATGAGCGACGGGCAGTGTCGCTATTCACTGGTCTGCAACGAGAGCGGGGGATGTCGCGACGACGTCCTGATCTATCGACTCGGTGAAGAGGACTATCTGATGGTCTGTAATGCCGCCAATCGTGAGAAGATCATCGAGCATGTGGAGGATCAGCGAGGAGATTTCGAATTCACCTTCGACGATCAGACTCTTCTGACCGCCATGTGTGCCATTCAGGGGCCCAAGGTGATGGATCTGATCGGAACGGTCTCCAAGGAGATTCCCGCGCTGAAGCGCTTTCGTTTCACGACCAAGGATCTGATGGTCATCAAGGTCATGATCTCCCGAACCGGTTACACCGGTGAGGACGGTGTCGAAGTCATCCTCGATTCGAAGATGGCGACACCCGCACTGGAAATGTTTCTCAAGGACTTCGGAACGGAGGGTTCGCTCGTCGCTCCCTGCGGCCTTGCGGCGCGTGACACGCTTCGTCTCGAGGCGGCCATGCCTTTGTACGGGCACGAACTCACCGAGGAGATCGACCCTCTCTCCGCCGGCCTGGGTTTCGCAGTGAAACTGGACAAGGGTGAATCCGACCCCGAAGTCGGGGGATTCATCGGGCAGAAGGCGTTGCAGGAGATCGCGGAAAAAGGATCAGCGCGTCGTCTGTGTGGTCTGCTTCTTGAGGGGCGCCGCTCCGCTCGTCAGGACATGAAGGTCTTCGAAGACGGTCGTGAGATCGGATTCGTGACCAGCGGATGCCTCAGTCCCACTCTTGATCGACCGATCGCAATGGCCTATCTCGAGGCGCAGCATGCCGAAGCGGGCAGACGGGTCGAGATCGATCTCGGGCGGTCCCAGGTCACCGCTGAGACCTGCTCGTTGCCCTTCTACAAGAGACCATGATTCCCAATGCCGGTTGATTGAACAGGGGAGACGCCTCCGATGAGGCGTCTCCCCTGTCTTTCAATCGAAAAGGCCTGTCAGGGCGTTGTGAGAGTCATGATGCCAGACGTCTTTCATCCGAATCGGAAAGAAATCTCGTCGGGCGATCATCCATCAGCTGGTTCTGCAGTTTCTCCAGCGCCTTGGTTTGAATCTGTCTCACTCGCTCCCTGGTCAGACCGACTCGTTCACCGATCTCCTTCAAAGTGAGCGGTTCCATTCCGGTGAGGCCGAACCTCAGTCTCAGGATCTGAGCGTCTCGTTCGTCGATCGAATCAAGCATCTTGATCATCACTTCGAATTCCTCACGATTCGCGATGTCCTCCACCGGCGAATTGTTTCTTCGATCCGGACAGAGTTCCGCGAAATCGATCGCTTCACCGTCCTCGCCGATCGGAGCGGAATTCGGAGCGTTGAACGCCTTGACCGCTCGTCTGATGATCTCGATCTTCCTGGGGGGGATCTGCATCTCCTCCGCGAGTTCGATCGTGCCCGGTGCTCTGCCAAGTCTTCCCTCGAGTCGTCTCGTGGCATCTCGCCAGCGACCGATCAGTTCGATCATGTATGCGGGGACATGGATCGGCTGCACCGCATTGATCAGATTCCGCTTGATGGATTGCTTGATCCACCATGATGCGTAGGTGGAAAATCGTGCACCTTGAGCCGGGTCGAATCCTTCGACCGCACGGATGAGACCGATGTTGCCTTCCTCGATCAGGTCCGCGAGCAGCACGCCCCGCCTGACATAGTGCTTTCCGATCGCGATGACCAGCCTCAGATTCGCACGGATCATGTGTTCCTTCGCCGCCATGTCGTTTTCATTGATGACGAGCCATCCGAGCGTCTTCTCCTGTTCAGGAGTCAGCAACGGGATCTCATCAACTTCACGCATGTACAACTGCAGTTCCGACTGCAATGGGCTTGATTGGGTCTTCATCGGACCTCCCTGGTCGCTTTCATAGGCACTTCGGAACTCCTACCTTCCGACGCGCTGCCTCCGGTTCTCCGTCGGTCTTCATCAAGACGTCCGGTGCCACCTTCAATCAGTACTCCTGAAAACCCCTTTGGGTTCCCTCTGAAATCTGATTCGGTCCCTGTCGAGTGCTTCTTGAGGCCTCAGGGGCAGTAAGTTCACCGGGAGGCCTCCTAAACCAACCTCGGAGTCGGATAACTTTTCCGGTGGGACCGATATGATGCGACGCAGTGAATTCCGACCTCTACGCACACATGCTCTCCGAGTGGCCCCACCAGCCTGGCAAGGTTCTGGCGCGGGCGGTGGCCTCCGAGGATGGTCCTGAGAGGCTTCAAGTGCGCGTCGAGCTTGGAATTCTCCAGATGGAGGTCACCGGCCACCCCGAAGGCGCGGCTGCCATCTATGAATCCATGCGCGAAAGATCCCAATCACTTGACGAGGACATGTGCCTCGCTCTTCAGCGAGAGGCAGCCTTGTACGCCTATCGAGCCTTCGTGCTCTCGGTGCTTGACCGTCATGCCGGCGTCGTCAGTGACATGACCCGGAATCTCGAGGTGATGTCGATGATCGTCAGATTGGGGCAGTCCGAGCAGGATCGAATGCGTGCCCGTTCAATGATGGTTCAGTTCCTGATGATCCAGGCTCGATCACGCGCTGCATTCGCGGCGTCTCGGGGCGATTTCGGACTCGCTCGACGCAGCCTCGACTCCGACATCGATGAGATCATCAGGGCGCTCGGTGAGGCAGGTCGCGGATCCGATGCGGACGATGCTCCGGAGGTCCAGCTCCTGAAAGGGATGCGAGACATGTTCGTTCCCCGCCTTCCCTCCAGTCAGCGTCAGGAGATGGAGCAGCGGCTGGACGACGCGATCCACATGGAGAACTACGAGCTGGCAGCCATTCTCAGAAACGAGCTTCGTCAGCTCTTCTGACTCATGCGGCGCAAGAGCGATTCGAATTGGGATCCGAAAACCGAGCCGCCGAGCTCCGGGTCGATCAGTCTGAGTCGTTCGATCCTTGTGGGGATTTTTTCGGTGGATCGGTTCGCCTTCTCCAGCATCAACAGCTGGCCAAGTCTGGCGTGCCACCACACGTCCTTCGGTACGTTGTCCCCCGGCCCGTCCTGACCCAGTCTGATGTACAGGCGCAACGCTTCGGCCAGATCCGCGAATTCCGTCGACAGAGCGAGAGCGTCCGCACGCCCTTGCATGATGATCCAGGCGTCTGGTCGTCTCTCAGCCATCGCAGTCCAATGTGGAATCGAACGATTCACCAGTCCGAGTTCAGTGAAGCACTGTCCCACCGTGATCATCTGCGTCACCGTCAGTGTCGTGAGGGAGGAGGCTTCGATCAGTCCGGCGAGTGTCTTCAGTTCCTCGATGAGCTTCTTCTCATCTCCGGGTTTCGGGTCGCCCCTGCGCAAAGCTTCGAGAAGGGACATCCCTTCCTGCATCGTTTCAACGATCTTCCCGGCGGTCAGCTCGGGGCTGATGTCACGTGCCTCGAGCAGCTCAGGCATGTCCAGGAGTGCTTCCTGACGTTCGGAAGAGCGGATCAGTTTCATCCGGTGTCTCAGAAACAGGGCGTCGATCTTCGTCTCGACCGGAATGTTCTCCAGAGCGATGATCCGTTCCACGAGTCGTATCGAGCGATTGTCGCTCGGAAGCCGGCTTCGCTCGTCGATCGAGACGAGTCTCGCTCGAGACGCCGCCGCCTCGAGCGTGGCATCAAACGGACCGAACTCGCCAAGCATGCGTTCGGCGGTTCTCTGAAGCAGGTCGTATTCCAGATCGATCTGTTCATCGGTGAGGTTCTCGAGTCTTCGAGTCAGGTCGATCTCATCAAGGCTCGCTTCGAGCAGGCGTGCTGCTTCAGCAGGCGTCTCCGGTCTGAAATCACGAAGCAGACCGCGACTTCTCTCCGGTCGGCCCCGTCTCAGATGGTGTTCGGCGAGTCTGAGTGTCTGCGTGCCGAGATCTGTCTGCTCCTCCCGGCTGGAGAGTTCGGTGATGAGATCCTCGAGCGCGCGTTCGTATCTTCGAGCGACCTCCTCCCGACCCGCTCGCGCCCATGGTTCGGTCAGATCCGCAACGAGTCTCGGACCTCCGAATGGGTGTTCAGGATGTTCGCGATAGAGGGTTTCGCAGAGCTCAGCTGCAGTGAGTCTCTCGTCTTCGAGGAGTGCAATTCTTGCGGCCGTTTCCAGAGCCCGCGCTCGCGCGGGTTCGTCCCTTTCGGCATCCATCGCGGCTCTTCGCAGCATCCCCAGCATCTCTGGCTCACCGATCTCACCACGGCTTCTTCCTGCCAGTTCCTGCTGTCCGCATGCCCACAGCACGGCCAGTGGTGCGCCGTTTCTTCCGTGTCGTCGCTCCAGGTCCACCATTCGCAGGGCAAGCGGGCCGTCGAGTGTCGAGTCGCCGTCTCGTTCACCTTCATCCAGAAGCATGATCCACGTGCGGCCCTGACCGTTGCCCCATCCTCGGGGAGTGCCATCTCCGGCGTCCTGCGAAATAGTGCGTTCGACGACATCGGCAAGCAGAAGCTTTTCATAACTTCCCTCTCTGTCCAGTTCACCGATCAATCGTTCACCGAGTTCCACGACTTGTATCCGGTTCTTCAGAACTGATGCCTCTCGAAGTCGTTCCAGCGGGGCGAGGTCAGGTGGTGGGGTGCCTGTGGTGGCGAGGCTGCGAAGCGTCTCTTCGTTTCCGGTGACGAGTGCGGCTTGTCGAAGCCAGTGGTCGATCACCGCCTTCGTCGTCTCCGTCAGATCGCTGCCCTCACGCATCATGCGGAGGATCCCGAGGGATTCCGTCCCGCTGGACGGGTCCGCTCCCGCCGCCAGCAGAAGTCCTATCGCCTTCAAAAGAGGGATCCTCAGGTCTCGTTCGAACTCAAGTCGTTCGTGGAGTGAAATCAGTTCCGGTTGCTCGTCGAAACCAGCACTGGATTCGACTCCTTCGATCATGTCAGAGACCACCTCTTCGGCTTGAAGAACATTCTCGATTCCCCGGGCCACGATCAACGGGATTTCGGAGGGCATCAGCGGACATGATTGGTGTGCCACCATGAGGTGAGTCGACCAGCTGCTGGGTAACTCGATCCTTCTCAGGAGTAGCGCTTCCGCCTGATCCGCAAGCCAGATCGGTCGTCGCGGATCCTCCCGGCTTTTCCGCAGGCCCAACAGGTCTGCCCGCGATTCCAATGCGTTGTCCAGGGCATTGGATCTGAGCCGATCGCCGACATTTTCATCCTCGGCGATCGCCTCTGAAAGAGCGATCTCTTCGAGAATTCCTTGCGCGTCGTCGAGGTTTGCGTGCGCCTTCTCCAGGACTGTCGACGAGAGAACTCCGCCCAGGAGCGCCATCATGCCGAGACAGGCGATTCTCGATGAACCACTCTTCCTCATGATTCCGGATCCGCGAAATGGACGCTTCGATAGCCCGTCCTGATGACGGCATTGAACACATCCACGACATGCGCCCATCGAGTATCCGGTGCCGGGACGATTCGAATCGGATGATCCTCAAGAAACAGCCCGATCTCGGCTCCCGATCGATTGTCACGAAGGAATCTCTCGAGCCCTGAAAGATCGGAAGGTTGCGGGTACTGGGATTGCAGGTTGATGGAGAGGGTCTGCCGATCGGGAGCGGTCGAGAGAACTCTGATTCGCAGTGGTTCCTCGGGAATGTCGAATGGGTCGTCGATCATGGAGGATCCTCCGCGTTCCGGAAGGTCCATGCGGAAGACCTGTTCCCCCAACGCGAAGTTCGTTGCGAGCAGGAAATAGATCAGAAGCTGGAAGACGACATCGATCATCGGCGTGAGATTCAAGCCGACTCGAGGTGTCTTTCTTTCCATCTTCCGATGTTCGATCATTCGATCTCCATCCGTCGCGTGACCACCACCAGATTCACTCTTGCGGGGGTGCCTTTTCCGATCCTCGTGTTCGCCTCGGTGATGGCATTGAGCACCGGGGCGATGTGACGTTGGCTTGTCCGACGATCCGCTCTGAGATTGATCCTGAGATCGGGGCTGCTTCTGAGAAGGACGACCAGCGCACTTTGCAGTGACTCCACTCCTTCCTCGCCGAGGGGATATTCCGTCGCGTTCAGTCGGTATCCGATCGCTTCACCATCGTCATCGGGCAGGACGTTGAGCACGCTGCGGGTGCGTTCCGGTGGAGGTGCGCTTGCCGTCGGTTCTGGCTTCGGAAGTTCCATATCGACCGATTCGACCTCGCTGATGGTCGAGACCACGACGAAGAACACGACCAGGAGGAAGGTGATGTCGATCATCGGCGTGAGATTGGCTTCGACCCGCGCCGGGCCGCGCTCGTGGAGATGACTCATGTGGTTCCACCGTCTTCGGTCTTCGGGGTCTTACCGTCCTTCTCAGGCTTGAATCGCTTGAGCATTTCAAGCACCTGGCCCTCGGCTTCACCATTCAGCGCATCGATTCGATTTCGAATCGTCGCGTAGCCTGCCAGCGCCGGGATGGCGACAAGAAGACCCCAGAAGGTGGTCACCAATGCCGTGCCGATGCCGCCTGCTAGTGCCACCGGATCGGCGTTCCCGCCGCTTGCGACGATGGATCCGAATGCGACGATCATTCCGTAGACCGTTCCGAAGAGGCCGATCATGGGTGCGACCTGTCCCAGGACGTTGAGCGGTTCCACGCGTCTGAATCGTTCTGCTGCAAGTTCCGAGGCGCATTGCATCGCCCTGTTCTGCATCGCCTGAAAACCATGGGGCGCTTCCGAGAGGCTGGCATGGACCATCTGATCGAAATCGGATGCTCCGTGTTCGGTGGATGCCAGAGCCTCCTCCCAGGAGTCGGCCCGAAGCATCGATCGGATCCGTTGGATCCGCTCCTGCGGGGCGATCGATTTTCGACCGTTCGCAAGGGCGACGTTGATCAGCAAGCTGATGCCTGCGATCGAAAGCGACAGCAGTATCCAGATCAGGATCGAACCGAACCATTCCATGTGGGCCACGCCGTCAGGTCCCGTGCTCTGTGAATAGAAGAACGCCCCTGCGAAACTTCCGGCGTTCGAGGCACCCTGCGATTGTTCGGCACTCATGGCTTCGCCGCTGATCATGAGCATCCCTGCCATGCCGAAGAGAGGGGCTTGTAATCTCAGGATCGTTCCGTTCATGTCATGGTCTCCATGGAGATCCCGAAGGATCCTTCGTGTCTTCTTGAACGGGCTCCAGGCCCAGTTCCGACCGGTCCAAGAAACGGTAGGACCTCGTTTCGTTGTTCCTGTCATCGCCATCTCCGCCATGCCTTCGAGCGATCATTCTCAAGGCGCCAAGCGGGTCCTCATCAAGAAACTGGATGCAGTTGATGATGGTTCTTCTGCCTCGGCCCATCGAGTCCGCAGGATTCAGCACTTCAAGCCCTGCCATCAGTGCGTCGATGTCGATTTCATAACGGCCCGAGCCGGTGATGTTGCTGCTGAGCAGGTAGACCACCTCCGGTTGCAGCGCCATCGCCTTTTCCAGTGCCTTCATCGGGCTGCTTCGTCCGCTCGGGAGGATGTTGTCGTCGATCCATTCGACGGTCTTTCTCCTGTTCTCGTCGGTGGCCTGGATGAGACGGCCTCTCGGCGGCGTTTCGACCGCCTCGTCCCGCTGGAAGAAGATGATCGCGAAAGACTGCGCTGAGGTCAGGTTCTCGATGCTCCTTCTCAGTTCCGTCAGTATCACGGGAAAGGCGCCGATCATCGAGCCCGAGGCATCCACCACGTAGACGATCTTCCGTGCGGCACCTCCTTCAAGTCCCACGAACGAAACTCTTCCGAGCCCCCTCGGGGCCGAACCGCGCAGGCCTCCTGCAGGAACTCCGGTCTGGGACGGGAGTCGCAGAGGCGTTTTTGATGAGATCGTCTCGGGAAGTGACAGGGGTTGCAGTTCCAGAGCGACGGGAGCGATCTCTTCCTTCTCGATGTCACCAAGCGGTTCGAGAGCGGGCTCGTCCGTCGTGGCGGTGATCACCGGAGTCGTTCTGGGTGGCGATTCCTCCACCATGTTCCAGCCGAGCAGAAGCACGAGCAGAAGCAGCATGGCGTGACCCAGGACGCTGCTGGTCAACGCCACCGCTTTTCTTCGACGATCAGTTGGAGCACTCTTCCTGCGCCAGCTGGAAGCGAGCGATCTCTCTTCTGAAGAACGATCCACCTGAACCTTCACTACTCGAGGGTTCCATCTTCGTCATCGGGCAGATAGGCCCGTCGGGAGGGATGGCCGCCGAAAAGGAGTCGATCCAGGCTCAGACCTCCCGGTCCGCACAACAGCACGATCACGGCAAGCGCGAAGGTGCCGATTTCCGCGATGAATGCATTGAAGACCGAGGTCGGCATCGAGAAGAGGGCGAGGGTGGAGTCGCAGAATGCCGACATCGATCCGATCATGAAGGTGCCGACCGCCAGAATCGTGAAACCGAACGCCCAGACCCGTGTCAGCAGGCCGATCAGAATCAGTCCGCTTCCGATCAACGCCACCAGTACCGCGATCCATGCGAACAGCACCGGGGATCCCAGTCCCGTCGATTCGATGTGGAGTGCCGTTGCGTAGAGCCGTCGTGCGTTGACGGATTGAGTCGGACTCGTCGCCGTCTCGTCGGCTTCGGTCTGTTGACTCACCTCGGTGACGGGAGTCGGCTGCGTCGGGACGGGGTTCATGAGTCTTTCAACTCTCACGGCTTCCTCACCGGTGAATTCCACCTCGCCGAGTTCTGCGAGACCCACTGGAAGAAAGGCCAGAAACAGGACGATTCTGGCGAGAAGCAAGGCCGGGCTCATGCCGAGTGGTGCTTTGGCAGCCAAGAGAAGGACTCCATTTCGCGGTTGATGAGGACAGGCCCCATGGTACCTCCCTCTCGCCCTTCACGGGTCATCCTTTCGGTTGATCGCTTGTGAACCGCATCTCGGAGGCGTAGCATCCCTCATGTCCCGGTCATGGCGGCATGGGCAGGTCAGCTCCTGTCGTCCGTCCTCCCGTCCGGTTCTTTCATCGCACGCCGCTCCTGGAGGCCTTCGTGAGTCAAGAATCCGGAATCACATCCTCCGATTCGGATCATGGACACCCCGAAAACTGGGCACCTGATTCATGGCGCGGCTGCACAACGCTTCAGCAGCCCACGTATCGGGATGGTGATCACGCGGCGGTCGTCTATGAACGCCTCCGGCGCATCCCTCCACTGGTGACCTCCTGGGAGATCGAAGCCCTTCGCAAGCAGTTGGGCGAGGCCGCACGAGGCGAACGCTTTCTTCTGCAGGGAGGGGATTGCGCCGAGCGCTTCGACGAGTGCACGCCGGATCACATCACTTCAAAGCTCAAGATCCTGCTTCAAATGAGTCTGGTGCTCGTTCATGGGGGGAGTCGTCCCGTGACGCGCGTCGGTCGTTTCGCAGGTCAGTATGCGAAGCCGAGGTCCGCATCCGAGGAGACTCGCGATGGCGTCACGCTTCCGTCTTATCGCGGAGACAACGTCAACCTCCCCGGATTCGATCAGGTCTCGAGGGAACCCAACCCCGACCTGCTTCTGCGTGGTCATGAATGTTCGGCACTCACGCTGAATTTCATCCGCGCCTTGATCGACGGTGGTTTCGCCGACCTTCATCACCCCGAGTACTGGAATCTGGGTTTCGTGGAACATTCTCCACTTCGGGCCCAGTACGAGCACATCGTCAGTTCGATCGGTGAATCACTTCGCTTCATGGAGACGATTTCGGGGTCTCAGGCTGGTCAGATGAATCGTGTCGATTTCTTCAGCAGCCATGAAGCCCTTCTGCTGGTGTATGAATCCGCGATGACCAGACAGGTTCCTCGGCGAAGCGGCTGGTGGAATCTCGGCACCCACATGCCGTGGGTGGGCGTTCGTACCGCGGAACCCGATGGTGGTCACGTCGAGTACCTCCGAGGCATCCGCAATCCGATCGGAGTCAAGGTCGGACCGGCATCCGACCTCGAGAAACTGGGTCGGTTGCTCGACATTCTCGATCCCGAGGATGAGCCCGGCCGGATCACACTGATCCATCGCTTCGGTGCCAAGGAAGTGGGGCGGTGCCTGCCTCCCGTGCTCGACATGATCAAGTCGACCGGACGTACCGTGCTCTTCACCTGCGATCCCATGCACGGCAACACCGAAACCGTCGAGATCAAATCCGGCGCGGCCATGGGCCGGAAGGTCAAGACCAGGAAGTTCGGTCACATCCTCTCCGAACTCGAACAGGCCTTCGACATTCACGAGCGATCGGGAACCATGCTCGGCGGCGTTCACTTCGAGTTGACCGGAGAGGACGTCACCGAATGCACCGGTGGTGCGAGAGGCTTGGTCGATGATGATCTGGCCACGTCATATCGTTCGCATGTCGATCCAAGACTGAATTACGACCAGGCGCTCGAGATGGCGATGCTCATCGCGGGTCGAATGGGTCGAACCCACGGGTGAATCCCGCCCCAGACCATGGCCATGGGGTCGAGGAAGCGGTTCCTCTGCACACCCCACGAGACATGGGTACCATTCCGCCTTCATGAGCACTTCCCATCTGGAATCTGAAATGCCCACGCCCCGCAGAGTCGTCTTCACCGGACTCGGCCCGGTCAGTGCGTTCGGCCTCGGCATCGAGCCGCTCTGGGCCGCAATGCTCGAAGGGCGATCCGGCATCACGTCGCTCGACTCCCGGTTCGATGCCTCCGGTTTCGAATGTCCCTTCGCCGCGAGTCTCCCGGCCGAGAATTTCGATGTTCGAAAGGTCGTGCCCAAGACCTATCGCAAGGCGACGAAGGTCATGGCCCGAGACACGGAGCTCGCCGTCGGGGCGGCCGCTCTGGCGGTCTCCGATGCCGGGCTCGTGACCCGAGCGACCGATGGCGATGAACCTCCCACGATTCCTCCCTCCCGCACGGGGTGTCATATTGGCGCTGGACTGATCGCGGCGGATGTCGATGAACTTTCCGCGGCTCTGGTGACCAGTGTCGATGACGACGGAGAATTCGACATCGGCAAATGGGGTGAGGTCGGAATGGGAAACCTGACGCCATTGTGGCTCTTGAAGTACCTCCCGAACATGCTCGCCTGCCACGTCACCATCATCCACGACTGCCAGGGGCCATCGAACACCATCACCTGTGCGGAAGCCTCGAGCGGACTGAGCATCGGCGAGTCGATGCGTGTGATCATGCGTGGTCACGCCGACATCTGTCTTTCAGGCGGTGCGGAGAGCAAGCTCAATCCGATGGGGCTGCTCCGTCAGCAGTATGCCAAGCGTCTCGCTCACGTACCGGCTGATGCGACCCCCGAGTCCATCGTGCGTCCTTTCTCGAGCGACGCCGCCGGGGGGGTCCTCGGTGAAGGTGGCGGCATTCTCGCACTGGAAGCTCTGGATCATGCCTTGGATCGTGGCATCGAACCCATCGCCGAGCTCGCCGGTCTTTCCGCCTCTCAGGCGATGTGCTCGGACACGGTGGGGCGTGCCTATGACGATGCCGATGTGTCTGTGGTCAGGGCCATCGAGGCCGCTCTGTCCTCTGCGAAATGCGACCCCTCCGAGGTCGATGCGATCGTCCCTCTCGGCTCCGGAATTCCCTGGATGGATGCCGTCGATGCACGCGCGATTCGTGAGGTCTTCGGCTCTCGGGCCGCGGAAATCCCCCTGGTGACGATCGTGCCCTACGTCGGCTTGTGTGGAGCGGGCCTCGGTGCAATCGCCGTCTCGGTCGCGGCGCAGTGCCTGCGTGAGCAGAAACTTCCTGCCCGCATCGGGTCGATCGATCCCGGTGACTGTGGGTTGAATTGCGGTCCGTGCGAGTCGACCGATGCCGAGTTGCGATCCATTCTCGTGTTCACGACGAGTCTCGGCGGGCAGAACGTCGCAATGCTGCTCCGGCGTTGGACGAATGGAGAAAACTCATGACCACGCCACCACGTGTCGTCGTTACCGGAATGGGATGGGTCACGCCTCTCGGGTGTTCGCTCGAGGAAGTGTGGGCCCGTCTGACCGCAGCTGATTCCGGAATGGATTCCATCACCCGGTTCGATGCTCGAACGTTTCCAACGACGTTCGCCGCCGAGATCAAGGACTACGACTTCACGCAGTACGTGCGTGACGCCTCCATTCATTCGACCGCAGGATTGAATTCGAAGTTCGCTCTCGGGGCCGCCAGTCAGGCCTGGAGACAGGCTGGGCTCTACGACTGCGATTCGCTTGATCGTTCCAGAGTGGGTCTGTATCTGGGCGCGGGTGAAGGCGTCCTTGACACTCCCAATTATCTTCAGACCAACGTGCACAGCTGGGATGCCGCGAATCGGAGGGTCGACGGTCGCCGCTGGGCCGAATCGGCCCTTCGCACCATGCACGACCTCACCGAGGTCGAGCAGGAACCCAACATGCCGATCGCTCATCTGGCACGTGAATTTGAAGTGACCGGACCGGCGTTCAACTGCCTCACGGCCTGCGCCGCCAGCACTCAGGCGATCGGTGAGGCCTTCGACATCATCAGGCGTGGTGAAGCCGATCTCATGATCTCCGGCGGCACCCACACCATGATCCATCCTCTGGGCGTGACCGGCTTCAACCGATTGACCGCTCTGAGCACGTTCGATGGTGATCCTGCCGAGGCCTCCAGGCCTTTCGACCGGACTCGAGGTGGGTTCGTGATGGGAGAAGGTTCCGGCATCGTGACCATCGAACGTCTCGATCACGCACTCGCTCGTGGTGCGACGCCGCTCGCTGAGATCGTCGGGTACGGTTCCAGTTGCGACGCTTTTCGCATCACCGACATCCAACCTGACGGCCGCGGGGCGGCTGCGGCAATGGGTATGGCATTGAAGCAGGCCGGCATCGACCCGAATGCACCTCATGCCGATGGTGGTCCTCCGATCGATTACATCAGTGCTCACGGTACCGGCACCAAGGAAAACGATTCGATCGAAACTCGTGCAGTCAAACGTGTCTTCGGAGATCTCGCGGGAACGATCCCCATGAGTTCCATCAAGAGCATGATGGGTCACTTGATCGCTGCGGCCGGAGCCGTCGAACTGATCACCTGCATCATGGCCATCGATCGCGGCGTTCTTCCTCCGACTCGCAATCTTCATCATCCGGATGAGGGATTGGATCTCGATTACGTCCCCAACGAGTCTCGCGAAGCCAAGGTGACGACCTGTCTTTCCAACAACTTCGGGTTCGGTGGACAGAACGATACATTGATCGTGACCAGGTACTCGGAATGACCGTCGGCTCTCGCAGGAGGATTCTTCCTCGGCGTTCGATCATGCTCTTGATCGCATCGACTTTTTTCGTCTCGGCATGCGTGGTGTCTGTGCTGGTCTGCTCGATTCCGAAGCCCTATCGTCCCCTCTCTCCGTCAGACACATCTTCGGAGCGGGCTCGAATCTTCGAGCGGAGTTTCATCTCCGAAGTCACCAGAATCAGGGCCTCGGAAGCAGAGTGGGGGATCCGCCTCCGTGAGGATGATTTGAATGCCTGGCTCTGGCTTCGTCTGCCTCAATGGCTGTCCCATGTCTCGGACGCGGGTGAAGTCGATCTTTCTCCCGTTCAATCAATGCTCCAATCCGACCGAATCCTGATCACTTCGCCTCAAGGCGTCCTCGCCTTCGAGCCGCGGATCACGGTCGACGGTCTGTCGATCCAGCCGCGCCCGGGTGGTTCTGTCGGGCGTCTGCCGGTTTCAAGTTCGCTGGTGATGTTTTTCAGTGATGGCTTCGACTTCTCTCGGATGCTGGCATCATTCGGAAGTCTGGAGTCCACCGGCGAGGCTCTGTCCTGTCGATTCGAACTCGGTGACGGTCGTGTCGTTGAGCTTCTCGAAACCCGTCTTGATGACGGGGCGATGGTTCTCGTCTTCAGGACATTGCAGTCAGATCTCACCGAGGAAATCTGACCGTCTCCGCGTCATGACAAGTCATTCCGACATCCATCCCGGGTCACCAAGGTCAGGCCAAAAAAGTCAGGGCAAAAAAACGACCGAGCCAGCCCCCACTGCCGGCTCGGTCAATGTTCGGCCTCTACCGGATAACCGGGAGCCCGACACGAGTTCGTTACTCGTACACTTGAATTTACCAAAGGTCTTTCAAGTCGCAAGCAGTTGTTTCGTGGAAATGGGAGCTTCTTCCGCTATGTGCTTCGATTGGCTGCAAACGCGTTTTTCCGAAAAAAAAGGGGGTTTCGGGTGCCTGGTTCCTTATTTTCCGCATCCAATCTTCTCCGTCTCGACGAATTCCCTGCGGTTCGATTTGTCTCGAACTCCAAGCCTTGAATGAAGTTCGGTACCTGCGCGAGGTCTCTCGAAGCAAGTGAATTCTGCCTACATTGGGGGCGACTTCTGCCCCAAATTCACGTCAGAAGTCATCACTGAGAAGGTATTTTCTCTGCGATCCACCGGTTTTCATTTTTCAGTCCGGACAATGCAATGAAGGCGATTCCAGAAATCAAGATGCTCGACTGGAAGGAAGGTCTTGCCGAATCAGGTGCGACCCTCGTGCAGGGCCATCTCATGGCTGGAGGCGATCCTGCGAAGTGCGCGGTGCTTCTCCCGGGTCGTCGCGTCCGTCGTCAGTTTCAGAATGCGCTCGTGGAGGCCTCGATTCGTGCCGGTGCCGGAGACACTCTTCAAAGTCCACGACTTCTGACGGCCGCGAATCTGGTGGATGCCTTCTTCGAGCCCGATTCGAGCCTCGGTCCGGTCGATGAGTCGGTCTCGCTTCTGTTCTGGTCTGAGGCCTTCAGGGCGCTTGGTCAGGATGCCGGCCTTCTGCTCGGGCGTGGACAGAATGACTCCTCCTCGCTCGCTCTGGCCCGGGTGGCTCCGTTCAGACAGGTCTGCGAGGAACTCGATGCCATCGGCATGTCCCCAGAGGATGTGCTTGGAAGCGATTTCGAGCATGGCTCCGATGATCGCTGGAGGGCGCTCGGCGTCCTCCGTCAGCGGGCCCATGAACGTCTTCGATCGAGTGGCCTCACCGAGAAGACCTTTCTACGTCGACAGATGATCACGAATGGGGCGCTTCGTCCGGATGCTCCCGAAGTTCTTTTCGTGCTTGGTGTCACCGATCCCGGTCCATTGACATGTGCGCTCATCGAACGCCTCTCCGATCGGGTTCGAATTCTCATCCAGGGCTCATCCGACTCTCGGGGCGAATTCGACGAGTTCGGTCGACCGCTTTCTGAATCATGGTTGAACCGTCCGTCCGTGGTGCCTTTGGAGGTGATGTCCCTGGTCGATCGCCCGATCGATGCCGCCGAAGTTCTTCTTGAACGACTTGCCTCCGCATCTCAGGGTTCTCCTCTCGAATCGAATGATTTCATCATCGGCCTGTGTGATGAGCGTCAGGCCGGGATTCTCGAGCGGTGTGGGCGTCGTGCGGATGTGCCTTTGCGATCCGCGGCCGGTTCTTCGCTTTCAAACGGCGAAGTGTCTCGTGTGCTCGAGGCTCTTTCGAACTACCTCCGTTCGCCCGACATCGAACTGTTTTCGGCGTTGATGCGCCTCCCATCGATCGAGCGAATTCTGTTTGAAGAGTCCGACTGCGACCCGATCCGCAGACTCGATTCGTGGCGAGCCAAGCGTATCGGCGGCACTCTGGATGATCTCCTGTCCCTTCCCGCCGACAAGAAACACGGTGGTGACGATGTTCTTCAAGACGCTCTGGGTCGTCTCGATCTGATGCTTTCACCCTTGCAGGACGCCCCTGATGCCCGGGCTCGGACGCTGGCCACCGGCAGGCTGCTGCGATCCGTTTTCGAAGCGTCTCGTGACGAAGGAATGATTTCAAAGTCCCTCGAGATCATCGAGGATGTGCTCGCGACGCTGAACTCCTGTGATGGCATCCCATTCACCTCCGCATCCGCACTGTTCGATCTGTTGTCTCGATCTCTCAAGAGTGCTCGGTGTCCCGCGCCTCCCATCGATCCGGCGAGAGGGGCGATCGAGATGCTCGGCTGGCTCGATGTCAGAAACGATCCTGCGCCCAACATGATTCTCGTGGGGTTCAATGACTCGGGGGAACTTGGTCCTGCCCCATCCGATGGATGGCTCACACAGACCTTGCGAGGTTCTCTCGGTCTCCCGACGGAGGAGTCGCGACGCGCACGTGATGCCCACGCTATGCACGCCATATGCGCCCGGACCCCCAATCTCCACGTCATCGTGACTCGTCATGATCATCGCGGTGATCCGGTGGTCCCCAGTCGTCTTTTTCTCGGATCGGGAGGCGAGGAAAGCGCGCGTCGAGTCACCGCGACCATGTCGTCGACCCCTCGTTCCTTTCCCGCTCACCTGCTTTCGGGTTCGCCACGACCGGTCGAGGCGCCCGGATTCCTCGCGCCTGACATGCCGGATCATGATCCCATCGTTCGTCTTCGGGTGACGGATTTCGCGTCATGGATCCGTTCTCCCAGGCGTTTCTGGCTGGAGCGTTTCAAGAAGCTTCGAACCATCGATTCCAATCACTTCGAACTGGATGCCCGTGCCTTTGGAAACCTCGCACATGACGTGCTCGACAGCTTCGGTAAAGGTCCTTTGAAGAACTCGATGGATGAGGCCCGGATCGCCTCGTTTCTCGAGTCGAAACTCGACGAACTGGTCGCTCTTCGATACGGGCGCCCGTGTGCTCCGGCCATCGAGATCCAGCGGCGGATGCTTCGTGACAGATTGGCGCGTTTCGCAGTTCTCCAGGCTCGGGATGCGGCAGATGGATGGCGCTCTCATTCGGTCGAGGACGAACTGGAATGTTCTCTGGACATACCCGGTGATGTGCCCGTGACTCTCGTCGGTCGTGTCGATCGGATCGACCGTCATGAAGACGGGCGTTGGCGGGTGCTCGATTACAAGACGTCGGAAAGCCCCGTCAAGGCATCATCGAAACGAAACACCAAGGGTGTCTGGAACGATCTCCAACTTCCCCTGTACGACCACCTCATGCGTCACGAGGTCGCCGGCTCCGATGATGTGATCGAACTGGGCTACGTCTCCTTGCCTCGGGAGCTTCGCGAGGTGACTTTCAGCATCGCGACGAAGTGGGATGCCGAGATCATCGAGTCGGGAATCGAACTTGCTCGAACCATCGTTCGTGAAATGCGCGCCGCTGATTTCACAAGACCTCCGAAATCCGGTTCGTTCGGACGCGAGATCGACGGGATCGATCGAATTCTTCGCTCTTCAGTGCTTGTCACGGGTGAGGACGAGGAAGAGGAGGCCGACGCATGACGGAGAATCCTCATCGGCGCGTGCTCGCCTCCGCGGGAACGGGAAAGACGCATCGTCTCACGTCACGATTTCTTCAGTTGATGGTCGAAGGCAGTGAAGCCCGCACCATACTTGCGACCACGTTCACTCGAGCCGCCGCGGCCGAGATCCGTGATCGAATTCTGACCCGCGTCGCGATGGCGGTGCTTGATCCCGGAGAGCGGGAAGATCTCGGTGAGCAGATCGATCATCCCGAAATGAGCCCGGCTCAGGCCTCCTTCCTTCTCGAAGGGTTGCTGCGTGATCTCGGTTCTCTGCAGATCTCCACCATCGACAGTTTCATCGGTCGGGTCACTTCCGCATTTTCC